>WRDC01000001.1 GCA_009783635.1 Methanimicrococcus sp.
TGCCCTTTCTTTTTTGCCCTTTCTTTTTTGCCCTTTCTTTTTTGCCCTTTCTTTTTTGCCCTTTCTTTTTTGCCCTTTCTTTTTTGACAGAATTAAGGGGCGAAGCGGGTTTTATAAAAACCGTCTATTTTTTCTGTTGATATAGTTACCGATTTTTAAAAAATCAGAATGCCTATCTACTTTTAAAGATTCGGATGTTTGAAGCAAACCGGGTTCTTACCTCGCAGTTTGCTGCCATCGAATAAACCTGAAAAGCTTGCCGAAAAAAACAACGGCAAGCCCAAAATAAAAAAAGAGGATAACTATGAAAAATATGAAACTAATATTCGGAAAAACGCTTCTGATTGCTTTCATTGTCCTGTTCGCCTTCACGGGAACCGCGGCGGCGAAAGAATGGACCGTCGGGGCGTCGGGGTCGGATTTTCAAACCATTCAAGAAGCGGTCGCGGCCGCCGCTGATAATGATGTCATCTCTATCGGCTCGGGAACATATTCGTTCAGCGCGAATTTGAGCGTCAGTAAATCCATTTCATTGATCGGGGAAGACAAAGAAAGCGTTATTTTAGATTTGGGAGGCTTTTCGATCCTGCCTAAAAAAGAGAATTTTGTTCTCCGAAACGTCACATTGACGAACGGCACAAACGGCATCAACCTTCAATCCGACGCCACGAATGCTTTGATTGAAAATTGTATTTTTGACGGGATGACGCATAACGACGGAATAAAACTGGCTAAGGACGGCGCTGTTTTTAAGGACAATATCGTCAAAAATATGAGCGGTTTTACAAACGCCGTTTATATCACCGGCAATAATGTCGAATTTATCGGAAACACGCTGACCGGACTTTCAGGAAGCGGCAGCGCCGCCAGAATCGTCTGTTTGGAAAACGCCAGCAATGCTTTGATTCAGGGAAATACGATTACAAACAACGCGGGTGAGGCCATCCGTCTTTGGAAAGCGGAGACCTCAAATGCCGTCATCACTGAAAATACAATTTCCGGAAATACATTAAAAGGAATTTACATTTATAACGCCGGAGAAAATAATGCGGTCTTCCTGAACAATATCTTTGGTAATGGGGGAGGCAATGTCGCATCTTACGGTACGCTGCCGTCATCCGTACTGTTCAACAGCCCGCAGCCGGTGACGCTTTCATACAACGGCGTTTCTTGGACAGGCAACCCCGGCAATTACTGGGGCAATGACTATAGCGGCGCCGATACAAACGGCAACGGAATCGGAAGCACGCCAAAAACGATTTTAACCGTCTACGCGGACAACGCGCCGCTTTTGAATACGTTTGCAAGCTACACGGCCGGCGGCGAAGGTCCGCAAGACCCCGGACAGCCTGACCCGCAAGACCCCGGACAGCCTGACGGCAAAAACCCGAGCGGTTCCGTTTCAATGATTACAAATGTTCTGCCGTCTTTGTCCGTTTCATTCTCCGTGGATTCATTGAATTTCGGTGATTTGTTTGCCGGTCAAACCAGCGAACCGAGAGAAATGGCAATCACAAACAGCGGCTCATGCGATATCATCGTGACGGTGGAAGTGACGGATTCGTCGGATGTTTTGTACAAACAGGGACTGTGGATCGATGACAACTTCTGGCCGAACTATGAAAAAACGGTTCAAAAAGGCCGGACCGTTTCCTCCGAACTCGTCTTAAAAGTTCCGGCGGATTACAGCAATACCGGAAATATTGACGGAACCCTGATTTTGTGGGTGGAAGCCGTCTGAAAATGAAAAAAAGACGAAAAAAAATTCTGTAAAACGCCTTTTGTGACAAAAGAAGAAAAGCGGAAATCATCTCAAGAGATGGTTTTCCGTTTTATTCACAAAAGGGCCGGTCAAAGTGATTTCAATCCGGGGTCGTCATCAATAAACAAAACTTCGGCCTGACCGGCCAGTTCTTTTCCCAGCTTTTCGGCCAAAACTCTCATGGCGGGATTTTCCGTCGCGTAATGACCGGCGTCAATGATTGTCATATCGCCGCGTTCGCGAAGAACATCGCTGTGCTTCATTTCGGAAGACAAAAACGCATCAACTTTGTGTTCGCGGGCAACCGACATGGCATGGCGGTTGAAACAGCTGCCGCCGCAGATCATGACTTTTTGAATCGGATTGTCGCCGGCATAAACGAGCGGCGCGTTTAATTTATCGGATACGTTTTTCGCAAACACGTCTGCGGGCGTCTGTTCAATCATTCCGATGATACCGAAGTCTGTCATGATTTGGTCTTTAAGCCCGAGCATATCGGCCAAAACCGCGTTAACGCCGCCTTCGGCATGGTCATAATTGGTATGCATTGCATACACCGAAATGTTGTTGTCAAAAATAATCTTCATGCGTTTCGCAAGCGTTTCGGGAATCGCCGTGACCGGATGGAAAAGAGGCGTGTGGTGGCAAATCAAAATATCCGCTTCAAACGCGGCGGCTTTTTTCAAAACGGCCGTTGTGACATCCAAGGCGACGGCGATTTTGTTGACCTGCCGGTTTTTTGTATAGAGCAGGTCTATAATCATACCGATGCGCCCCTCATCGAAACTGTCTGCGATGTCGGGCGGCGCCATTTGTTCCAAAAGTTGAATAAGTTCCTCTTGCTTCATAAACGGTAAAAATGTCTGCATCCTTTAAATAGAAGACGACATTATTCATGCAAAATATCATTTAATACGATTCAATCATAAATTTTGAGAATCAGCCAATCACCGCCATTTGAAAGAGGTATAAAATTATGACCGCTCCTCCGGTTCACCGGGCACCCAAACACGATGTTAAAAGAAAGAAAAATCTGGCGAAATTAAAAGCGCGCCAAAAGACGAAATCAATGGATAAAATCGAAAAGAAGAACGATGCCGTGACTTTTGAAGTCGTTTTTGTCGGCCGTTCCAACGTCGGTAAATCAACGCTTTTGAAAAACCTGACCGGCCGAGCTGTGCGCACGGGAAAAAGACCGGGTGTGACTTTGAAGCCGACACACCTTTATTTTGATGACTTTTTAATCACCGATATGCCGGGATTCGGTTTTATGTCCGGCGTCACCAAAGAAAAGGCGGAAGGCGTCAAAGATGAAATCGTTCAGTATATTGAAAACCATGCCGACCGAATCCGGATTGCCGTTCAGGTGATCGACGGGCCGGCGTTTGCCCAAATCGCGAATCGCTGGGATTTTCGGGATGAAATCCCGATCGATATTGAACTTCATGATTTTTTGGAAGAAATGGGCATTGTGACAATTATCGCCGCGAATAAAATGGACAAAGTCAATGATGATGAAAAGGATGCCATGCTGGATGAAATTGTTGATATTTTCGGGTATGAAGGTGCATGGAAAGAAAGCGGCGCTTTGGTGACGCCCGTCATCGCCCGCGGCGGCGACATCCGTCCGCTGATATCATGCCTGAGAAATGAATTCCATAAGATGAAAAGAGACGATTTGTTGAAACATTTCAGCTGAGGGGAGAGGAAATGACCGATATATTTGAAATTGCCGAAAAAATTATTTCGGAAGGACCGATTTGTGATCACTGCCTCGGCCGCCAATTCGCGAAATTGTCAACCGGCCTCGGGAACGATGAACGCGGAAAAGCTGTCAAACTGGTCATGGCAATGGATGCCGACCGCCGCTTTAAAGACAGCGGGGATCAAACACTTTTAGAAAAAATGGCGCCCTCAAGCATCCACTCTCAAAAAACGATGAGAAAAGAAGGATTGAGCGATGAAGGCGACAGCGAACCCATCGTTTCCAAATGCCGGATTTGTCTGGACATCTTCAAAAATTTGGATTATTGGGCGGATATGGCAATTGAAAAACTTCAGGGAATCGAATACGAAACATTTTTGGCCGGCACCAAACTGAGCGGGCTTCTCAGTGAGAATGAAGAATATTTATGGGAACAGTGCGGCACGGCTTACGCCGAACAGCTGAAGAGTGAACTCAATCGTGAGATCGGCAAAATTCTTTCTCAAAAAACCGGCAAATCGGTCGCATTTTCAAACCCCGACATCATGATTACATTTGACATTGCTTCAAAAACAGCAGCCGTTGACATCCGCTCCTTGTATATTTACGGCCGGTACCTCAAGAAGGTACGGGGCATTCCGCAAACGAAATGGCCGTGCCGGGACTGCCGCGGGCACGGCTGCGAGAAGTGCGGCGGCACCGGTAAGCAGTATCCGGAATCCGTCGGCGAGCTGGCCGGCTACCCGCTGTGGAAAGCCGCCGGATCGGAAGATGTTGTCTTCCACGGAGCGGGCCGCGAAGATATTGACGCGCTGATGCTCGGCACCGGCCGGCCGTTCGTTTTGGAAGCAACGGCGCCGTTGAAACGGGAATTAGATTTAAAAACGCTGGAAAAAGAAATCAATTCATATGCGCAGGGCAAAATCGAAGTTTCCAAATTGACATTCTGCGGCAAAAGCATGGTGGAGAAATTAAAAACCGAGAAAGCGCAAAAAACCTACCGTTTAAAAATCCGTTTTGAATCGCCTGTTGCGGAAGAAAACCTGAAAGCCGTTTTAAAAGAATTGGAAGGTCAGGAAATCAATCAGAACACGCCCAACCGCGTCAAGCACCGGAGAGCCGATTTGTGCCGGAACCGTACGGTTCATACCGCCGAATTGGAAAAGACGGAAACGGAAAAGGTGTTTGAAACGGCGTGGGTTAAGATTCTCTGCGACGGCGGTCTTTATGTCAAAGAGTTGGCATCGGGCGACGAGGGGCGAACGGTTCCGAGTCTTTCGGGGCTGCTGGGCGTCGGCGCGAAAGTTGAAGAACTGGATGTCATCGACGTCAATATCGCGGACGCGGAATAACGCCGAAGTGTCATTGAACAGTGCATCATCAAACAGTGCATCATCGAACAGTGCATCATCGAACAGCGTATCATCAAACAGAGTATCATCGAACAGTGTATCAATTGAACAGAGTATCATTGAACAGAGTACTTGACCGGAATAAAAGGATAATATTTATTAAGGTTGGGTCACTTGTTTGATTCCTTCCTGTTGATAAACTTAATATATCAAAATAATTATTCATGCTAAAGTTAAGCAAAACGAAGCACGGAAATAATTGTTTTTTAAGATCAATAAACAAGAGCCGAGAGCGGCTCATTTCATATGAATTCATATGAACCGCCCCATTCCGGTCCCGCTTCGAAGAACAAGCCGGCCGTACTCAAATCGGATTGAACCGGCAAAGCTGACCGGATTAAACTCGGTCTCAAAACCGCTCGGTAATGAGCGGCCCTTAATCATTCCCCATCACATTCACCCCATCATTAATGACAACATTGACGTCATAAATCAGGAGATTTTAAAAATGTCATCTAAATCCGCAGGCGAAAGACGCTGCACAAGATATAAGCTCAAAAACTCGATTCGTGAAAGAGGCACATCTGCGCCGAGCAGAGCCATTCAAGAATTCGAAGACGGTCAAATGGTCCACATTGACATTGACGCAAGCCTTCAGAAAGGACACCCCAACCCGAAGTTTCAGGGTTCCACCGGTAAAGTCGTCGGTCAGAGAGGCCGCGCATATGTTTTAAGTGTCAGAGACGGCAAGTCCATGAAGGAAGTCATTTCTCTTCCGCAGCACTTAAAACCGCAGAAATATTAATCAAGTTATTGAAATTCAAGTTATTGAAATCTGGAAACAGGCTTCTTTTTATTTAATCTTTTTATTTAAATAAGATTAAGCCTTTCTTTTTTTTACAGAACAGGATTCATCCGCGGGCCGGATGGAAAATTCCCGGAAGTGTTTTGAAATGATTGTTAAAGAAGTCGTTGGCGAAGAACTCTTGACCCTTGCCGAAGTTAAGGAAATGCTCATCCGAATTATGGACGAAAGACGTGAAGAAAGCGATGAAGAACAGGTTTATGAATTCAGAAAAGCCTTGAATCACGCCGAAGTTTTCGCAAAATTGAGCGCGAAGGACGCCAAAGAAATGGTCGCCAAACTTTTAGAGTTCGAAAAAATGAGACCGGTGGTTGCCGTCAGAATTGCCGACATCCTTCCGCAATCCAGAGATGAGCTCAGGTCTATTTACGCGAAAGAAAAGTTCACATTAAAAGATGAAGACTTGGATGCCATTTTGGACGTCGTCAGACAGTTTGCTTAAAACGGCTCTTTCAAAAAAAATGTTTTCATTTTTAATTTTTTTTAAAATTTTTTTAAAATTTTTTCAAAGTTTTTTAAGTTTTTTCAAAGTTTTTTAAGTTTTTTGAATTTTTTTTAAGTTTTTTGAATTTTTTTTAAGTTTTTTTCAAAAGTTTCTTCTGAATTCAATGGAGAAGTGCTGAAACCTTCATGATTGCGATGAAGTCATGAAACCGGCACTTCTCACTTCTTGATTGAAGATAAGTATGAATAAAAACGGTTAAAATATATTTAATGTAAAGCGAAGGCGTCAAATCTGATGTCAATTGACAGAAATCAAAAATGCTGAACCGAAAAAGCCCCGGTAACGGGGCTTTCGGTTTTATTTTAATTCGTTTTTTTAATTCGTTTTTTATAATCTGATTTCGAATCAGTTACTCTTTGTCCAGCTCGAACTTGGTGCCGTAGTAAATCATACCGGAGTCGCCGTCGCTGCCGAGTCTTCTGAAAACGGCGTGTACGCGTTTTCCGGTGGCAACTTTTTCGGGCTCGTCCACGATTTGTGTTGTGAGCTTGGCGCCTTCATCGAGTTCGACAATGGCGAGCACATACGGAACGAGGTCGCTGAAGTCATCGGAGGTGGTATGCGTGATTGTGTAGGTCACAATCTTTCCGTTTCCTTTGAACTTGTACTGTTCCATGTCGCCGTCGCGGCGGCAGTCCGGACAGAGGTTTCTGATCGGATAGTAATAGCTGCCACAGGTCCGGCAATGAGAACCGACGAGATTGTATCTGCTTTGCTGTTCTCTCCAAAATCTTGGTACTGTCATTGTAATCACCTCTCATTTGAGAATATATGAACCACTGCAGTTGCGCCTGATCCGCCAATGTTGTGCGTCATGCCGTACTTCGCGCCGGTCACTTGGCGCTTGCCCGCCTCTCCGCGGAGCTGGTGAACAGCTTCCACGGCCTGTTTGACACCGGTGGCGCCGACAGGGTGGCCGGTGGATTTCAAACCGCCGGACGGGTTGACGGAAATCTTTGAATTGAGCGCGGTTTCGCCGGCCATGGAAGCCGGACCGCCTTTCCCTTTCTCAAAGAAGCCGAGGTCCTCAATCGCGCAAATTTCAGCGATTGTGAAACAGTCATGGACTTCAACAAAATTGATGTCTTTGGGGGTGAGGCCGGCCATTTCATAAGCGCGTTTACCTGCAGCCACCGTGGCGTCAAGTGTTGTGATGTCTCTTCTGTCGTGGAGGGCGATGGTGTCGCTGGCCTGAGTGCTGGCTTTGATATAAATCGGGGCGTCCGTGTAGTTGTGCGCTTCATCGGCAGGCACCACAACGACTGCGGCCGCGCCGTCAGAGACGGGTGAGCAGTCCAGAATGTGAAGCGGGTCGGAAACCATAATGGATTTCAAAACCTGATCAATCGTGAGCTTGCTTCTGAATTGGGCGATCGGGTTGTTCAAACCGTTTTCGTGGTTTTTCACGGCCACAGCCGCCATCTGTTCGCTTGTTGTTCCGTATTTCTCCATGTGGAGCCGGGCAATCATTGCGTAAATACCCGGGAACGTGGCGCCCAAGATGCCTTCCCATTCACGGTCAGCGGCGGCCGCAAGCGCGTCCGTCACACCGGATCCGTCAATGTCCGTCATTTTCTCAGCGCCCGCCGCAATGGCCACATTGCTGTAACCGGAAGCGACAGCCATCACAGCCTGACGAAGGGCCAGACCGCCGGAAGCGCAGGCCGCTTCCACACGGGTAGATGGAATGTGCAATCCTTTCGCAAGACCGGAATAGTCCGCAATCAATGCGCCCAGATGCTCCTGTTCAATGAATTTGCCACCGCTCATGTTGCCGACGTACATCATATCAATTTCTTCGCCGCTGATGCCCGCGTCTTCAATAGCGCCGGCACCGGCTTCAACAACAATGTCTCTGAGGGATTGTTCCCAAAGTTCTCCGAAATCGGTTGTTTTCGCACCGACAATTGCTACTTCTCTCATTTCTAACACCTCATCCGAAATTGATTTTACCTTTGTGGTGCGCGTATTTGCCATAGTCCAAGTAAATCGGGTCGGACAACAGCTTCTGAACAGACGGCGCTTTGTCGCGGACTTCTTCGATCTTGTCGGTGACACGGATGCTGAACGCGTCAGCTCCTGCGCCGGAGCCGTAAGCAGTTGCGAAAATGCGGTCTCCCGGTTTGGCAACGTCAAGTGTTGCGGCGATGCCCATCAAACAGGAACCTGAATAGGTGTTTCCGAGTTTCGGGACAACAAGTCCGGGTTTGATCTGTTCGTTTGTAAAGCCGAGCATTTGGGCGGCTTTTTCGGGGAATTTGCCGTTGGGCTGATGGAAAACAGCGTATTTATAGTCTTCCGGCGCGGTTCCCATTTTCTTAAGAAGGCCTTTGGCGCCGCTTGTGATATGTCTGAAGTAACCCGGGTCGCCCGTGAAACGTCCGCCGTGGCTCGGATAGTGCTGGCTTTCACGTCTCCAAAAGTCGGGGGTGTCGGTTGTAAAAGAGTATGTGTCTTCAATAACGGCGATCAATTCAGATTCCTTGCTGCCGATGATGAAAGCGACACCGCCGGCGGCGGCTGTGTATTCGAGCGCGTCGTTTGGCGCGCCTTGCGAGACGTCAGCGCCGATGGCAAGACCCAAGTCGATCATGCCGGAGCCGACAAGACCCATACAGACCTGAACGGCTGCAGATCCGGCTTTACATGCAAATTCAAAGTCGGCGGCTGTCATATGCGGCGCTGCGCCGACGGCTTCCGCGACAATTGTACTGGTCGGTTTGACCGCATACGGGTGGCTTTCGGAGCCGGTGTAGACCGCTCCGATTCTTTGCGCATCAACGCCTGCGCGTTTGAATGCGTTTCTTGCTGCCGAGACGGCAATCGTCGCCGCGTCTTCGTCAACATCGGGAACGGATTTTTCATAGACTTTTAATCCGTTCTTTAAAATTTCGGCATCTCCGCCCCAAATCTTAGCGATTTCTTCAGTTTTGATTCTGTGGCGGGGAATGTATGCGCCGTAGGAAACAATTCCAACTGTCATGTATTCACCTTTTGTGTTGATTCGTATGATTGCCGAGGACTTATGAAATCAAAAGAATTCGAAAACAAGCAACCATCTCATATCTTTTCCGGTAATATGTATTGGTACATTCGTTTCAGCTTTTATTTTGAGCTGGTCGGTTCAAACATGAATAAAAACGTACGGACCGGCGAGATAATAATCACATTTCCGTCTGTTTAACTCGAAATGAGAACAAATTAATATTCCCTCGGTGGCGAATCGGAAAATGATTAAAAAAATGACCGATTATTACGGATTTATTAATTGTTATGTCTTGGCTTTGAAACAGACGAACAAACCATAGAAAGCTGCCGGCAATGTGATTCCCGGCAGCCCTTCGATGCAGATTTTTCGTTTTTCCTCAATTTCGTTTTTTGTCGTTTTTTAAACCATTTCTTCTGTCTGTTTAGAGCATTACCTCTTTGTCTTCGGGCGTTCTCTGATGAATCAAAGCGACATACCGAAGCACTTAGTGCAAAGGATGGAATGGTGGTATATAAATATAACGAAGGTCACTTCGTTGATCGACGTGAAAAAGAAGGAATTTTTGCTAAAAAATACGGCTATTTAATAAGTGAAATAAATAACGGTTAAAATGATGACAGATCTTTTTTATCAAGAAAATTATGAAAATGGAGAAGCTAAAGTCTGGAAAGTTTGTAAACCGACAGCGGTCTCCGGCTTCTCAGAATCCGGCTGACTGAAATAACATGAAATAATACCGGCTGAAATAACATGAAATAATACCGGCCGGAATGACATGAAATCATACCGGCTGAAAAAAGCAGTTAAATGCCTTTGATTGAATACTGTCCGTATTTTTTCAGTTCGGCAATGGTATCGTCCAAGTTTTTCGTTGTACACAAAAGCGGGATTCTGTCCACTTCCGCCATCTTAGACGCCATCGGATCCACTTCATCTTTGGACAAGCCGTGAAGAACGATAGCTCCGGGCTTTAAGTTTGTGACGCGGATTGCGACGAGCGGGGATTTGCCGGTGGAGACTTTTGTAAAAATCATGGCGCGGTCCGTGCTCCAACCGTAAAGGCGCTGGAATTCATAAGACGTCATTTCCAAAATCGAGCGTTTACTGTCAACGACAGAAAAGCCGTACAGAGGGCGTTCCATCCCGCGGTAAAGAACATGCGCTTCTAAAAGAGAAACAAGCTTTTGGAACTGAATCGGAATCGAATATTCATAGGTGGAATAAATGGATTCCTTGGAGCTGTCGGCTGTCAGCATGGTTTCATAGGCGTGGATTTTCTGTCCGCCGCGCTCCGTATCAATCGCGAGCAAAGATTCGACAATTTTACTGACCATCAGCGTTCCCGGAGATTTGCGCCGGCCGCTTTCATAATCACTGATAACGGAAGGAGAAACCTGTAACGAATTTGAAATATCCGTTTGAGACACTTCAAAATTCAGCCGCCATTTTTTAAGACATTCGCCGGGCTTTTCGGAAAGCGTAATCTCCCCCGCCATTTTCTCGGCAAGTCTTTTCTTTAAATTTTCAAAAGCTTCGTTGTCCGTCATGACATGAGAAAAACGGGCGGTTTCAATATAAATTTAACTCATGATATTGCTGAGTCACGGTTTTTATATTGTGTATATTGTGTATTATTGTGTCACAAAAACCGCAAAATAAACAGATGGGCGCAAAAGGTCTTCCCGTAAACGCAGACTTCCCTCTCCCCCCTCGCGAAAATTGAGACCGTAACGAAACGGAGGCCGCCATTTTCAGAAGAATGAGAGGAAATAGATATATAACTTCACCAAAGTATGTATAGTGTCTAAAAATGTCTAAAAACGATTGAGAATACGCAATAATAAAATTTTCATGAAACTTTTCAGGAGTTGTAAATATGCCTCTTCCGGGTCTCTTCATAGATATTATTTTAATCGTTTTGGCAATTATCATTGCTTATGCCTTATACAAATTATTGAAAACAGCCAAAAAAATCGCAATCAACATAATTGTCGGTTTCCTTTTGATTTTTGCCGCCAATCTGTTGGGCATCACCAGCATTCCGCTGAGTTTCTCCTTCCCCACGCTTGTGACGCTTATCGTCACGGCTTTAACGGGCGTTTTCGGCGCATTGGTTTTGATTATCTTAAACATCTTCGGTTTCTTCCCCTTCTGATGTTTTAAGTTTTTTCATTTTTCAAAAACCGCGCGATAATGATGGCGGATGTAAATTTCTCCGCCGTATTTCTTTTCTTTTTTTATGGATTTGATTTCAATCGTTGAAAAGCCGCTGCTTTCAAAAAGTTCCCGGATTTCGCCTTCTTCAAAATAGTGGTAAATGATTCCGTTTTGACGTAAAAATGTCCGCGGTTCCGGCGCCGCCGCGGGGTACGGGTCACCTTTGCAGCGCATATCCGCTTCTCCGAAAACTTCAAAGAATAAAAAGCCTCCCGGTTTTAAAACTTTATAAAATTCGTCCGCCGCTTTTTTCCGGTCAGCCGCCGTCAGATGCTGCAAAACGCCTAAGCACAGCAGACCGTCAAAAACGGCATTCCTAAACGGCAGCATTGAAACATCCGCGGCCATATGGTCGGGAACACTGAAATCCGGACCCGCCGTTTTCACGCCGGCCGCCGATTCAATGAATGTCAATGAACGGCGCAGCGCGGTTTTTGACAAATCAATGCCGATACACGGATATTTCAAACAAAATTTTTTCAAATGCCGGCCTTCGCCCGACCCCGTATCCAGCAAAAGACTTCCCAAAGGCAAACGATTCAAAATCCAAGAATGTTCCGCCGCTCCTCCCCATTTCAGATGTGAATATTCGTTATCCCACGCTTCAACATCTTTCTTGGAAACGGTCATTTCGATCCCCGGAAAATTAAAAATTAGAAATTAAAAATTAAAAATTAAAAAAGAGAACAAAAGAAAAAGAAAAAAGAAAAGATTAAGCGTTCAGTACCTGCTCAATCTTTGCCATCGCATCCGTCTTTGCTTGTTGGATGCCGCCGCCGTTCGGGCCGCCGCCCATCGCAAGGTCCGGCCTTCCGCCGCCGCCGCCGCCGACGGCTTGAGACATTAATTTCACCAAATCACCGGCTTTCAGTCCTTTGGCAACGGCCGCTTTTCCGCAGGCTGCAACGGCTTTGACGCCGTCATTTTCGCTGAGCAGAATTGCAACGGCGTTCTCCGTCTTTAAGATTTCAACGGCAACCATTCTCATCGTGTCAATGCTTTCGCCTTTGGTGACGTTCACAACAACGGAAAAGCCGTTGATGTTCTCAGACGCCTGAAGCATACGCACCATACGGGCGCCGGCCACTTCTTCTTTCAGTTTTTCGTTTTCCTTTTGGAATTCTTTCCATTCTTCAAAGAAACGGTCAACCGTCTGCGGTAAGATCTCCGGCTGAATGCTGAGTGTTTCGGCGGAGTCGCGGAGCAAGCGCTCCATTTCCTGAATCGCCGTCACGGCCGCGTCGCCGACAGCGTATTCCAAACGCTCGACCCCGTCTTGAATGCGTTCTGTTCTCAGAATTTTGATTGGCCCAATCACGCCTGTGTTCAGGCAGTGCGTACCGCCGCAGGCTTCAATGTCGGAGCCGACTTTGACAATGCGAAGCGTTTTGCCCGGCGGGATACCGCCCTGATACAAACCAAAACCGTATTTCTGCTCGGCGTCCGTTCTCTCCAGCATTTCAAAATTGACCTTCTTGCTTTCCATCACCGTTTTGTTGGCGAGCATCTCAATTTCGTTCAGCTCTTCCTGCGTGATGTGCTTGTAATGTGAAATGTCGAGGCGGGCCCGGGTCTCCGTTTTCTGAGCGCCGGCCTGCCAAATATGATTGCCGAGCACTTTGCGGGCGGCATCGTTAATGATGTGGGTGGCGGTATGGTGACGGGAGTGCGCCATCCGGCGCTTTTTGTCCACCTGACCGATGACCATGTCGCCGCGGTTGATCAGCAATTCCTTTTCGCTGACGTCCAATTTGTGAACAACGATACCGTTGTACATTTGAACGTCGATCACATCGTAAACGAATGTGCCTGCCATCATCATGCCGTGGTCGGCTTCCTGGCCGCCACCTTCGGGGTAGAAGTAAGTGTTGTCCAAAACAACATAATCGTCAAGAGCGTCTAAGATGACCGCTTCAAATTCCATACGTTCCGGCTCGTCATAGTAAAAGCGTTTCGTCTGCGGCAAGCGCTCGATTTTGTCCAAGTACTTAAATCCGGAAACGCCCTCTCTTTCACCGGCCTCGCTGTGCATATCGGCAATAAGGGAATAGAAGTTGTCGGGGAAATCAACATCGACGCCGACTTCTTTGGCCGCTTCTTTGGCGATTTCCGGCGGGATTCCGTGGCTGTCGTATATTTCCATGAGTTCTTCAAGAGGCAGCTTTTCGCCCTTTTCCTGATAGCGGACGGCGGACTTTTGAATAATTTTTCTGCCGCGTTCAATCGTCTGGTGGTATTTTTCCTCTTCAAGCGCCAGAATTTCCTCCGTCACTTTGAAGTTTTCTTCAAATTCGGGGTATTCCGGCATATTTTCGATATGAAGCGCAACGATTTCGGACAGCGGCACATGGATACCGAGGTCGTTTAACATACGGATCGTGCGGCGGATCACCAAGCGGGCCAAATAGCCGGATTTCACGTTGGACGGGATGATGCCGTCGCCGAGCATAAATGTAAGACACCGCGTGTGGTCGGCAATCGCGTAAATCTTTTCGATCGGGTCCATGATGCGAGAGAGTTCTTCCACATCCATGCCGATGCTGTCGGCCACCTGCCGGCGGAGTTCCATCAAATTGGCGCTGCCGCTGACATCCATTAAACCGGCGAACATGGCATTGTTCGATAAAATCCGGGCATATTTCGGGTCGTTTAATTCGTGGTCAATGCCTGCTAAATTGGTCAGTTCTTTGACAACGTTTGGAAAAACGGCGTCGTAAATTGTCGGCGTTCCCTGCGAAGCCCAAACAAAGCGCTCCAAACCGTAGCCGGTATCCACGATGCAATTGTCCATTTTTTCATACATTTTGCCTTTGACTTCAATGCTGCCGTCCTTGGATTCTTTCAGGTTCATGAACACAAGCGTCGCCAGCTCCAGACCGCCGACCATCACTTCAACGGACGCGCCCGCGTTGCCGCCGCCGGCCCACGGGTTTTTGATGTATGTCACGTCTTTGATGTCGGCGCCGAGCTCAAAAAGAAGCCGGTCGCAGAGTTCTATTGTCTTGTCCTTCCAGTAAACGACCTTTTCTTTACCGTTGAAAACGTGGTGGGCCATCATCTCAAAAGTGGTCAGATGGCGGCCGGTCCGGCCGACGGAATCTAAGTCGTTGAGGCGGATACACGGCTGAGAAATCGTCAAAGGGTTTGCCGGCGGGGGAACGAGCCCCGAGGTGACGTAGGGTTGGAAATCGGCAATGGACGCAATTGTTAAGTAAATGTCTTCTCTCCAGCGGGCGGCAACGGGATACCGGCCGACTCTCGCGTGGCCGCATCCTTCAAAGAAATTCAGGTAATATTCCCGCATTTCCGAAAGATTCATCGGGTTTTTGAAAATCGGTTTTCCGATAAATGTGTAATGGTCGCAGGGCGCGTCGCCGCAGGTGACTCTTTTGGGGTCGCGCGTCCAAAAAACATTGCCGCATTTTTCGCATTCCTTTTGAATGAATCCGTTTTCATCAAAATATTTTATATCAGTATATTCCTCATCAAGCATCATAACCACCCTTATTTGTAAAGCGTCACGGTTCTTCCGCGGACGTCAATCAAAAAGGCGCCGCATTTTTCGGATAATTCCGCCGCTATCGCACTCATATCATCCGATTCCCCTGAATTTTTGTGAATACGGACTTTCACCAGCTTTTTAGCCTTCAGCTGTTTTTTGAGCTCGTCAATAACGGAATCCGACAGACCGTTTTTCCCGATGCTCAAAAGCGGCGTCAGGTTTGCAGACTCCTTTTTTAACGCGTATTGTTTCATTTTGTCCATAAAGTGTACCTTGTTAAATGTATTGAAAATGTAAGACACCAAAAGTTTTCTGTCTTTAATAAATCTTCTCTTGAAAAATAAATCAACAAAAAGGAAGGATAAAACCGATTCGGTCTTTTTTCCGGTGTTTGCGCCCGATTTTAATTTCTTGTTCTGAATTTTTGAGGACAATTTGAAGACAACATTTGAAGACAACATTTGAGAAACATTTGAAGACAACATTTATAAACCCTGAATGTATTAGGGGGTTACGAATCGGGCTTGATAAGCCTGTCAGTCAAATCCGTGCCTCGGGAGGCTAACCATCATACATAGGATGTTTCTTCGAAATGGCCGAAGAAGCAATGATGCACCGGCGGATTTTTCAGATGAAGGGTAAACGGCATAGACGCTGTATTCGTTTTTCATCGCTCTTAAATTTCAAATCAATATTTAATTCATTATTCACGGAGAATTATCATGGTCAGAAAGCCGGCAAGTATGTACAGAAACATCAGGCAGCGCTCCTTCACCCGAAGAAAATACATGGGCGGCGTTCCGGGTGTTCAGATTATCCACTACGACATGGGTAACTTAAGCAGACAGGATTACCCCGTCAAACTTTCATTGCTCGTTGAAGAAAAATGCGCGATCAGGCACACGGCTCTTGAAGCCGCCCGTATCACCGCCAACAGACACATGAGCAATGCGGCGGGCAAAGGCAACTTCCACATCAAATTGCGCGTCTATCCGCACGAAGTCCTCAGAGAAAACAAACAGGCCACCGGCGCCGGTGCCGACCGTGTTTCAAGCGGTATGAGAGGCGCTTTCGGCAAAAACGTCGGAACGGCGGCGCGTGTTGTTCCGCTCCAGAAAATCTTTACCGTTTCTGTCGATAAAGAACATTTCTCTGCCGCGAAAAAAGCTCTCCAAAACGCCGGACAAAAACTCCCGACGCCCACCAGAATCGTTATTGACCTGGGTGCCGAATTGGTTTTGTAAGCGCTTTATTTTGCTTTGTTTTGTTTTATCCGTCCGGAATTTTTCCGGACTTTCCTTTCTTTTTTTACTGTTGCCTTTTTCAAGAGCGGAAAGCTTTTTGACGGCGGATTGTAAAGCCTTTTATAATATCTTGTGTTTTTATAGGCAGTTCTCAAAGTTTATATGACATCAAGTCTACATATTCACATTTACCATTCACATTTACCATTCATATTTACCATTCACATTTAGCATTCACATTTACGTTTAAACAATCAAAAACAAAGAGGGATAGAATCATGGATGATTATGAAACACTTCTAAACAAGGCAATCCAACAGTTACCTGACGAAAAAACGACGGATGAGCGTTTCGTCGTTCCGGAAGCAAAAATCTTTTCGGAAGGAAAGACGACGGTTTTGGACAATTTCTCAAATATCGCCGGCGTTCTTCGCCGGGACCCCGACCACGTGATGAAGTATCTGACGCGCGAACTCGGCACCGCCGGCAAACTCGAAGGCGGACGCGCTATTTTTCAGGGGCGTTTTACAAGAGACCAGATGGACGCCAACATCCAAAATTATGTCGATGAATATGTGATGTGTTCCGAATGCAACCGTCCGGACACAACGCTTGGAAAGATGGAACGCGTTTTGATTCTCCAATGCTCCGCTTGCGGCGCTCACCGCCCGGTGAAGAAGAGACAGACGACGGCAGCCAAAGCAGTCACAACGCTTGAAGAGGGCGGCACATATCAAATCAGCATCGAAGCGGTCGGCTCCAAAGGAGACGGCATTGCCAAGTTCGACAAATTCACGATTTTCGTGCCGGGGGCCGCCAAGGGCCAAACATTGACCATCAAAATCAAAAAGATTTCAGGATATTTGGCTTTCGCCGAAAAAGTCTGATTCTTTATTGTTTTACATTTTTTTGAGTCGCTGAGGCGGCCGGTGAAATTACCGGCGAAATTGCCGGTGAATCGGATTGTCGGCGTGATTAAAAATGAAAGAGCCCGAAAGAACCGAAATGCAAGAGTCCGAAAGAACTGAAACGCAAGAGTCCGAAAGAACCGAAATGCAAGAGCCTGTCAATGTTTACGGTATGCCGGGTTTGTCCGTTTATATGACCCGCGGGGAAGACGGAAAAATCCGTCTTTTCGGCAAAGGCATTTTTAAGTTCGCCGCCGGCCCTTTTCTCTCTACGGCAAACAAACATCTGGCGGCGGAAAAGCCTGCCAAAACGACTGAAAACACTGTTTATCCGTCAGCTTGGCTTCCGCCGGTCCCGAGTCCTGTTTTCAGGCGGCTTGTCAAGGCCGAAATCGGAACAGTTTTGGGCATTTACGTTCCCGAAACTGTTTCCATAGAGGTGACACGAAAATACAACGCCAACGCCGCGCGATCCGCTGAAAAACATGGCATTGGCAATGATGATTTGCCGGACCCGCCGGAAGCTCAAATCAAAAAAGCTATCGATGAAGCTCTGGACAGAGGCGCCGTCGTCATCACTTTTACCGAGGGTGACCCGATGCTCAACGAAAATATCGTTGAATATGTCCGTTACGTCGATAAAGAAAGAGCGGTCGTCATGGCATACACTTGGGGTCTGGATTTCAGTCTCGAAAAAGCCGAGCGGCTCAAAGAAGCCGGTCTTCAGACGCTTCTTGTCAGTATTTATTCAACCAATCCTTCTGAACATGATAAGAAAAGAGGGTTTGCGGGCGCTTATGATAAAGCGGTTGAAGCCATTCGCAACGGCCTTCGCGCCGGCCTGTTGGTAACAATGGCAACGCACACTGATTCAAACCGGATCGGCGAATTGAAAGGTTTATGGGAATTGGCCGGAGAATTGGGCGTTCATGAGTTTTCCGTTTGGGAATCCGTGCCGAATCTGAAAGGCGAACAGATGGTAAGCGACGACGACCGCAAAACCATCGTTGATTTTTATAAACGCGTCAACGCTTCCGATGACGGCAGTCCGCGAATGTTTTCCAATGCGGTCTTTGAAGGCGAAATGTTCGGAATGATAGCCGGACGGCGCTGGGCGCATATCACAACGGAAGGGGAGGTTTGGCCCGACCCGTACATTCCGCTGTCCTACGGCAGCATCAAAGAAGAGCCGTTTGAAAAGATTTGGAAAAAAATGAGAAAGGAACCGGCTTTTCGGAAAAAGAGACGAACGCACGTCCTCTCTGACCCCGTTTATCTTCAAAAGGTCAGGGATGCCGCTGACTCTGATACCGAAAAACCGGAATAAGTGACGGACGTTTCGGTGTAAAAAGTTTTTTATGACTTGCCCGTCCTATAAGTTTAATTTCAAATTGCCGATTAAAACGGCATCATCTTTTCATCATTTTTCAGGAGAATTCAAGATGGCAGAGAAGGACAAAATTGAAGAAGCCGTTGCCGACATCGGTAACGACACACCGACCGCTTACACGGAAATAAAAATGGGAGGCGGCTGGTACATGGCGATTTCCCTCGAAAGAAGTGAACGCTTCGACAAGGAATATGTCGAAATCTCAAAAGAACGCGCCGGCAAAAAAAGATCCCGTTTTAATTTAAGCCCGAAGCATACCCGTATTTTGGGCGAAGCGCTGATTCGGTTCGCCGATGAAAACGACTTGGACAATTTTGACGGCAAGGGCGGCGACGATTAATTTTACGGCGGCAATCAAAAACAGAAAGTGAATTCATATGGCATTCGATATTTCTTATTCCGCTTTTATCATTCCGGCGCTGATGGCTATTTTGGCGCTTTATTTTTTCAGCGGCCGCGGCACAATGCTGATTTCCGGCTACAACACATTGCCCGAAGAAGAGCGTCAGAACTACAACACCAAAGAACTCACCCGCGCGATGGGCATTTTTACGCTTTGTTTGGCGGCGCTGATGGCGTTTTCGTTATTCATGGGCTTGATTGCCGGAAACATGATGTGGGCATTGATCGGCTTGATCTGTATTTTTGTTTTCACAATCGTTTGGATTGTTTATATGAATAAAAGCCGGAAAATCAAAACAAACAGATGATTTTTTTCATCCTTTTTTTTCATCCTTTCTTTTTTCGCCGTTTATTTTAAAAGTTCCCGAATTTTTTCAAGAATGATTTTTTCGTTGACTTCGGGTGCCGCTTCCGCATCTAAAATCACAAACCGTTCCGGCTCATCTTTTGCCAAGCGGCTAAAATTGGCCGTGACGGCATTCAGAAAATCAACGCGTTCGAATTTGGTTTGAGCCCCGCGGTCTTTGCATCTTTCGCAAGAGACCTCCGGCGGGATGTCAAATAAAAAAGTCAGGTCCGGTTTAATTGTCCACGGTTCGTGAAGACGGCGGACAAAATTAAAAGCGTCGGGGATTGCGTTTTGAAGCGTTGCGCCCTGATAAGCACAGCGGCTGTCGGAATATCTGTCGGAAATAACAAGTTTGCCGTTTTCAACAGCGGGGCGGACAACTTTTTCAATGTGCGCGGCATGGTCCGCCAAAAATAAAAAAAGCTCTGACAGCGGATCAACATTATTTTCAATGGCCGCGTAAACAGCTTCCCCCGTGAGCGTGTCCTTGGTCGGCTCGCGCGTAAAAACAGTTCCGGCAGGCGAAAGAGGATTTATTTCATTCACAGCCTGAAGGCGAGCCCGCATTGTACTCTTGCCCGAGCCGTCGATTCCTTCAAAAGTTACCAATTTGCCTATCATTACTCTATGTTTGGCGTTTTATCATAAAAATTGTTCCCTTCACCTTTGGCGAAGAGAACAATTTTTCAGGGCGGGGGGAGTCCGCCAAGCTTTTTTGGGGTGCCTTCGGCACCCCGGGTATCATGGGGGTACCTTCGGTACCCCGTCTTCTTCTGTTATCCCTTTTTGATTTTTATTTAAAATGAAGCAATTAGTCATTTATTTTGAAGTATTATTGAGAAAAGAAGACGGGGTGCCGAAAGCATCCCAAAAAGCTTGGCAGCCTCCCCCCCGTCCCGAAAAATTGCGAGCGAAGCGAGCAATTTTTAAATTACTTTTTCTTTTTCGAAAGCGCACTTGCCACCATGATTGCTTTTGTGTAATGTCCCGCCGACCGCGACGTATCGACGAAAACGTGTTTGTCCATCAAAATCGGCGCGCCGAGACCGTCGCCTCCGCCCAAAAACGTAAGCGCCCGAAAAATCAGATTGCCGGTGACGCCGTTTGGCGCAATAATATAATTGGATTGTTCAAAAGCTTCTTCCAAGTCCGTTTTGTAATCAACGACGCGCAGTTTTTTTTCCTCGGCGGCGATTCGAATGATTTCAGCCGCTTCCTTTCGTCCGGCTTCCTCGGGACTTGAAATCAATCCGACGCGGGGTGAAACGCCAAGGCGGTTCAGCAAATGCGTTCCGAGACAAATAAATTCAATCTTGTCTTCCGTTGTCGTTCCCTCATCAATGCCCACCGGTGCAAAAAAGTAAGGGCTGCCGTCTTTTGTCAGTAAAATGGCAATTCTGTGTATCTTATTGATGTGACAGGCTTTCTTCAAATTGGAAAGGGAATCCGACGCCTTTGCCGTCCCGCGGATGGCGGCGTCCACACGTCCCGAAACAAGAAGCGAAACGAGTTCGTCTTCCGGACTTTCAGTATCAATAATTTGAAAAGGAAGAATGAACGGGTCATCTTTCCCGATGTTGAAATGAATTCGGGTCGCTTTTTCAATTTCCTTCCGGTCGCCGACCAAAATCACGTCGGCATAGTTTTTCTCAACCGCAGCCGTTGCGCAGTGAATGGTTTCAGGGTCAGGGTCTCTGACGCCCATCGCAATTGTTGCGTGCTTGGAGACAGCGATTTTTTCAATTAAACCGATTAATCTTCCCATTTCATCGGTTTTGTCTGTCTTTTCAGATTCGTTCAAAATTCCCCTCCATTTCCGTTTTTTATCAAATGAATTTTTACATTTCGCCGTTCATTTTATTTATTCTTTCCTTTCAAGACCTTTCAAAACGGCTTCTGCCATGACGCCGACATCCGGTTTTTGTCCCGTCCATATTTCAAAAGCCAAAGCGCCCTGATAAACCAGCATCATCACGCCGTTTAATGTTTTTGCGCCGGCTTTCTTGGCGTCTTTTAAAAACTTCGTTTCCCGGGGGTTATAAACAATATCAAAGGCAACGGCCTGACTTTTCAGACGCGTTTGAATCATCTCATCCTTTGTTTTTCCCGCCGGCAATTCCAGCTGGTCAAAAAAGGAAACGTCTTCATACTTTCCCATGCCGAGCTCCGTTGTTTGAATGATGATATCCGCCTGTGCCAAATTCTCCCATCCCGTTGAAAAACCGCCGCCCGATACGTCTCGGTTTCCGGTTTTAACGGCGATTTCAGCCGCCAGTTTCTCCGCTTTTTCAGCCGTTCTGTTGATGATCCGAACGGTATTTCCGCGTTCGCCGAATAAAAACGAAATGGAACGGGCAGCGCCGCCCGCACCGATGATGAGAATCTTTTTTCCCGCCGGGTCCGCGCCGGCTGTTTCCAGCGCCGCCAACGCGCCGGCAGCATCCGTATTGAAGCCGTATATGCCCTCTTCTTTAAACAGCAAAGTGTTGACAGCGCCGACTTTTTTTGCAAAAGGATCGGGTTTTATAATACCGGATTCCAATATCTTTTCTTTATGCGGAATCGTCAGATTTAAGCCGCGGAATCCGTCCGCTTGCGCTTTTAAAACGGCGTCTTTTAATTCTTCCGGCAAAACGGCATAAGCTCCGTAGACAGAATCCGTCATCTTAAGCGCCGAAAACGCGGCGGTATGCATTGCCGGCGACAAGGAATGGCTGATCGGATATCCGAAAACGCCGAATTTCTGAACCGTCATTTTTGCCCTTCCGCTCCAATTAATCCCAATATTCTGAAACCTTCTTTGATTTCATCCACTCTCAATTGGCCCGGCGCCGCAATTTCATCAATATATCCGTAAGAGAGAACCGAGCCGAAAATCGGCGCCGTAATACGCGTATGCTTTCCGATATCGCCCATTGCGATTAAACACGTTTTTCCCGAAACTTTCAGTCCGGCTTGATACAATTTCCAAATATCTTCAAAGCTTTTCGGCATCACTGCGATTTTGGCAATGTCGGCGCCTTTTTCAAAGGAATTGATCAAAACGTTTTCCATCTTCTTTTGAGTCGGCGTTTCATTGAAAAAATGTGATGAAATAATAATTTTCGTTTTTGACTTTTGAGCAATCAAAGAGCTTTCGTAAATGTTTTTTTTCGAACTCTTTCTTTCAATGTCAACATAATCCGCGTCGGGAATAATTTTTTGAATCAGTTTGAAACGGTCGGCTTCCGTTCCTTCAAATGCGCCGCCTTCTTTGTTTGACCGGACCGTTCCGATTACTGAAAGTCCGCTTTCTTTTGCTTCTTTCATCCATAAAGCCAGTTGATCAAACAATTTTTGGTCGCCGCAGCCGCCTTTCGTATATTTTTCAAATGAAGGGTCGTTTTTCATCAGAAGGTCTATCCGGATTTCAAGCATATCGGCTCCCGCTTTCTTTCCTTTCTCCGCGGTTGCTTTGACATCTTTAACAATCGTTCCGACGACCGCCGGCTTCATCGATTTTTTCATTTTATTTCTCCGTTATTTTTGAAAAATCTTGCTCTTTTTGAGAATAAGAAATCATGAAAACAAAAAGAAAAAAAAGAAAACTTAAAAATCAGTTTTCAATAATTTTTTCCGTCACTTTCATCCCGAAATGCCGGCCGGCTTCTTCCGCTTTGACGAGGACTTGGTCTCCGACTTTCAGCTGAGTGACAGCAACGCTTTTCCCGTCGGGCCGGACCAGCTTGACCGTTTCGGCATTTTGAAGAATGACTTTCAATAATTTTCCTTCCGCTTCCGCTTCGATCAGCATCATCGGCCGGGATTCGATTTTAACGCGGCCGACAATTCCGGGACGCGTCTTTCCGCCCGCCGCGATGATCATCACATCGTCGCCGGCTTTCAGTTCCGAAAGATAACGTGTTTTGTCATTGACTTTCAGGTATGAGTAAACAGCTCCGGCATTCACCCGAAACGGGCGGGAAGCCACATACGGGCTTTCATCCACTTCCGAATGAATCAAAAAGAGGCCGGCGGATTGTGAGCCGACCAGCATGCCTTCTCCGGGTTCCATCAGATTGCAGGTATCGACACAGACGCGGTCGCCCATGCCGAGCTGTTTCACGGTTACAACCGTTGCCGGAACCAATGATTCGGACGCACAGCCGCTCGTTTTGACCGTCTTTGCTATTTTTTTGATTTCGCTGAGGTCACCCGTTTCAATCAATACGCCGTCCACGCCTTTTTCCAAAATCTGAAGCGCGGTCTGCGTTTCGTCATTGGTATGAACCGACGTGATAATTTCAACATCATACTTTTCAAGCGCGGCAATCAAATTTTCAAGCGGGATGATGCGCCAGTCATTTGCGACGATAATCAAGTAGTCGGCATCTTTGCCGGCCTCGGCCGCGTATAATTCCATTTTTTTGTTTGTAATATCCGCATAAACCGCCACGCTCTTGCCTGCTTTTTTTGCTTCTTTGATTTGTTTCAATTCAGCCTTTTCATCCCCGCCTTCCGGGGGTTCAGATATTTTCCAAACGAAAACATCCGCCTCCTCATTGTTTTGGCTGCCCGTGAAACAGGCGTTTTCGGCGAAACAGGCGGTTTTTATCTTTCCGAGCTGCTTGATTTTAGGAATATCAGAGGCGTCGGCCAGCACGAAATCCGCGCCGGCTTCCATTGCCGATGTGATCCGGTTTCTTTTTTGTTCCCATTCTCCCATGGTTGCGTTCATCCATACGTTTTTCATTCGTATCTCCTCAACTGATTGAAATTATTGATTTATGACTGAAATTAATTGATTATGACTGATTAATTGATTTTATGCTGAAATTAATTGATTTATGACTGAATTAATTAATTTATTTTTCTTTTCGGGCTTTCTTTTGGCTGTTCTTCAATTCAGGCTGTTTGTTATTGCTTGAGAACCGGCGCGGATCGGAAGGCTTTGAGCCGGATGAGCCCGGATCGGCTGATTTTGAACCGGCGGACGCTTTGGGCGCGGAAGAGGATTTTGCCCCTTCTGTTTTTCCTTTCGATTGTTTTTTGCCGCCGTTCTTTTGTTCCGCTTCTCTGTTTTCAAGGAAATACAATAAAGCGGCAACCGCTAAAACAATCACGATCAAAAGTCCGCCGCCGGTCAGCGCCCATTTCCACGGGATTTCCGTCTCCGGTTTTTCCGTCACCGTAATCGTGAATGTTTGGTTGGCGATTTCAAGCGTTTCCACTCCGGGTTCCGCCGGCTTGTAATTGAATGTGAAACGTTTTGAATCTCCGGCGTCCAATGTCATTTTCCTTGTTTCCGTGACATTGCCGATTCGGACAGTAACTTCCTGCGTCGCCTTTTCCTTACCGACATTGGCGATTTCAATCGGGATTTTTATGTTTTTATTTTCAATGTTTTCCTTCGGGACGGAAATGGCGACAACCGCGAAGTAGGGTCCGTATTCCAAAACTTGCAATTGTTTGGAGGCGGATATATATCCCGGTTTTGTTGCCGTCAGATTGTAAGTTCCGGTCGCGGCATCCGCGGTGACGTTAATCATGCCGTTGTCGTTTGTGGTTCCGATGTGCGCGCCGTCCTTGTAAACGGAAACTCCGGAAACGTTTTTGTTGTTTTCATCTATTGTGTAAAGATAATAGGAGTCATCGGCAAAGATGTAATCCGGTGTCATGATTTTTAATTGTTCTCCGCCTCCGGAACTTCCCGACACTGATTTTGTTATCGCTGCCTGCTGATACCCGCTCTTTTCGGCTTTAAATTCATATGTGCCGACGCTGCCGATTGTGTAATTAATGGTGCCGCCGGAATTGGTGTCACCGATTGCCGCATTGTTCACTTTCACGGCGGCGTTTGCCGCTTCTCTCCATGCGCTGCCGTCCTGATAATAAACTCTGATTGTGATTTCCTGATACGGGAGGATTGTTTCCGGTACATCGATTCTCAATGTGTCGGCCGTACTGTTCCCGGAGGACGTTCCGCCATACGGGAAAAACCGAAGCGTGTTCGAATCCGCAACGCGCAGAGACAGGTTTTCCATGAGCCGGACATCATTTCCTCGGGACAAGCTGACGGTATTGGGGTTGACAAAAATTAAGGAATTTTTGCCGGTGTATTCCACTCTCATGTTTTCGACAGTTTTTCCAAGGCCGACGTCGGTGTAGAATGTTGATATCTGGAATATTCCGCCGATTCTCACCGTTGTGTTGCTTGAGCTGATAAAGATGCTTGAAACGTGGACGGCAATCACCGGAACGGTTGAGCCGCCGACGTTGTTTTCATAAATGAAGGTGTCGCCTTCGGAAACGGTTGCTTCTTTCACTGTGGCCCCGTTCTTTCTCAGAATCAAATTGACTTTGCCGCTTGTTGTTTCATTTCCGATTTGAAGCGTGTATCCGTCTTCAAGTGTGATATTCGAATTTACGGAATAACTGCGATTCGTGTTGTTGTTGACTAAGACTTTGGAGATGAGGCCGTCATCCAGCAAACTGCTGTTTGAATCCGCGAAACGGGTGGTGTTGTTCTTGTCAGATGAATTGTATCTTGCGTATCCCACGAAGTATTCATCGCCGCCGAGATTGATGGCTCTAAAGCTTCCCCAATCGGAATAATTGAATGAAACATTGTAGGCGTTGGTTTGATAGAGGATATCGCCGGGGGCGACGTTTCGGGATGAGCCGCTGATATTAATTGTCAAACTTTCCGTCTCGGTCATGTTTTTCAAATCATAGCTGAATCCGGGGAAATTCATACCGTTCCAATTTTTGAGCGTGTTGTTGTCGGCATCATAAACCGCGCCGCGGCCGGAATATTTCTTTTCATGTTCGGTCTTTGGGTCCGAAACCAATTCAAATTTCAGTTTGGAGGTGTCTTTGACATCGATTTTAATGTGCCCCATCAGCGTCACGACAGAATCCTGATTCAAACGGATCCGGTCGGGATTTTTCATTTGAATGGAGGTGTTGTTGACTTCTGTAATCTGCATGGCGCCGATTTTTTTGTCTTTACTGACATCGGTTGAACTCTCGGAAATTTGGAAAATTCCGTTAATCACGGCTTTTCCGCTTTCAACATTTTTGACGTGAATGACGACAACCGGAATTGTTCCAACGCCTTCCAACGACCTTTCATAAACGAACGTATCATTGCTTGAAACGGTTTCATTTTTGACTTCCGATCCGTTTCTTTCCAAGACGATTCTGAATTCTTTGTAGCTTTCATTAATGTTGCTGATCCTTAATCTATACCCGTTTTCTAAGGAGTATGTGTCGCCGGAATTGAATTTTCTTTCATCGTCGCTGTCTATAAGCACTTTGAAAATCTTTTCATCCGAGAGCGTGCTGATATTGCTGTTTATGAATTGAGTCGTTGAGTTGTTGCCCGAGGCCGAGCGCGTATAGCCGGCAAAATACGGCTCTCCTTGCCAGCCGATGATGTTATAGCTGCCCCACTCCGCGTATGCGAAACGGATCGTTTTGACTTCCGTGAAATATTCGGCGTTTCCGGCGTTGATTTGCCGGTCGCTTGCGGCGATCCTCAAAGTGATGTTTTCCGTGTAAACGCCCCGGTCGATATCGTACCAAAGACCGGAATATATGGCAGGCGTCCATGTGTAAGTCGAGGGCATGCTTTGGTCAGAATCCCAGACATTGCTGCCTTTAACGGCAGCTGCGGCGGCGGGCAGGGCTAAGCAGGCGGTCAGGATTAAACAAACTAAAAAAAGGAGGGTCAGAATTTTCAGTTCTTTTGTCATACGCGGCACTCGGTGAATTGTTGAATGAATAGATTGTGTGAAATGTATTTTGAATTTAAAAAGTGTGATTTTTCAATTTCAAAATGAAGAAACTGTTATCCGTTTTTGATATATTATCCCGTTTTTGCCATGTCGTCCATGTTACTTATTTTTTAAATACGCTTATGGTTTATTATATTATTGTTTTTCTTTTGAAAAAAAAGGAATGATTTAATATCAGATGATTTTTGTGGCGGTCATGCTTCAAAAAATCGTTTTATCTTTAAAATTGTCTTTTAAAAAATACGCTCTCGACCAATCCGCCGTTTCTGTCATATTTGGCGCTCTCCTGCTTTTGAGTATCTTCACCGTCCTTTTTTCGGTTTTTTTGGTGACGGCGCTGCCGGCTTGGACCATGCATAAAGAAGCGGAAGAAAGTGATTTGCTGTATGCCGATGTGTTGAAATTTTCGGAAAATACCGATACTTTCTCCCGGTCCGGCGCTTCCGGTTCTTTTCACCCGCAAACTCAGATTCTTTCCTCCCGCCATTCAACAGTCATGGCGGATGAAACCGGTGGCTTCCTTTTATTTCAGGCCGAAATGAATCTGCCGCCGGAAGTCGTCTCCCTTCTGAAAACGGAATCCGTTCCGGGTCAAAATTTTAAATTAAGCAGCGGTTCCGTTCTTTTTATAAACAGTTACACACAGATTCCCGACCAGTTTTATTTTTACGGGCCGGCCGGTTTGATTCTTTGTCAGGAAGACGGCGCGTCTTTCATTCGGCCGCCGCCGATATATTTATCGCGCGGTGACGGCGGCAAAATACTGCTTCAGCTGTCGGGATGTATTATTGAATGCCGCTCCTCTTCTGTTTCGGTCTCAAATCCCGCCGTCTGTTTTCGAAATGTCCGGACCGTTTATGTGCATGATTTCGTTTCGGAAGTTGAGATTCGGTATGTACCGCCGGCGGTTTTTAGTGTTGATCCGGATTTAGTCTTCTATGAAAACAGAGATATTGCCGTTGAAAACTATCTGTCGGGTCTGGCAGTTTCGATTTCGGATAATTTTCCGGAAATTGAAGCCGTTTACAGGGATGAAATTGCCGTTTTGACGCTGACATCCGAAACGCCGATAGAAATCGATATTCAAATTACCGTTTTGCAAATAGAATTTGAATGAAAACTGAAACGGCAGAGGGTTGATTTTAATAAAAAAGAGCGGGCCCGGGAGGATTCGAACCCCCGGCATTCGGGTTAGAAGCCCGACGCTATATCCTGGCTAAGCCACGAGCCCAAGCGCCTGTTCAGGCAGGATTGCAATGAAAGCCTTTTTCTCATAAATACCTTTTGTTCCAAAATTACGGCCTCCGCTTCGCGCGGTCGTAATTTTCAAACGTTTCGTTTTGTTTTCACTCATAAGTTAAAATCAGAGTGGGAATCAAGTAAAGAAATCAGAGTGGGAATCAAGGAAGGAAATCAGAGTGGAAATCAAGGAAGGAAATCAGAGTGAAAACCAAAAGAGAAATCAAAGCATAGGAATAATTAAATATTTCAGGAAACTTAATGATTCCATTTAGATTTAATGATTTGATTTTTCAACTCATTTATTCATTTAATATTCATTAATTTGTTCGTTTACGGTTTGCCGGCGGCTTTCACACGATGCCGGCCGACCATGTCATTTGACGGAAAAATCTGAGGTTCACACATGAAATCCATCGTAGAAGAAGCATTAGCCAGAAGCGCCCGCGAAGACCGCGGTGAAACGCCCCGTTATTCTCCCAACATCAATCTTCAAGGCGAAGATGTGGATGAAGAATTACGCGCTTTTTTGGAAGGTTTAAAGACAAATATTAAAGTTATCGGCTGCGGCGGCGGCGGTTCTAACAGTATTCAGAGAATGCTTGAAGAAGGCATTACCGGCGCTGAACTGTATGCCGTCAACACGGACGCTCAGCACCTTTTGAAAATCGGTACCAACAAAAAGATTCTTATCGGTAAAAAGAAGACGCGTGGTCTCGGCGCAGGCAGTCTCCCGCAAGTCGGCGAGGATGCGGCTATCGAAAACGTGGATGACATCCGCCGTGCCGTTGACGGCGCGGATATGGTTTTCATTACAACCGGTCTCGGCGGCGGCACAGGTACCGGCTCCGCGCCCGTTGTTGCCGAAGCTTCCCGTCAGGCAGGCGCCCTCACAATTGCGGTCGTCACATTGCCGTTCTCGGGAGAAGGTATTGTCAGAAGAACAAATGCCGAAGCCGGTCTTGAAAGACTTCGCGATGTCGCTGATACCGTTATCGTTATTCCGAATGATAAACTCATTGAAATGGTTCCGAAACTTCCGCTTCAGGCCGCTTTCAAAGTTTGTGACGAAGTTCTCATGCGCGCCGTGAAAGGTATCACCGAATCCATCACCGAAGACGGTCTCGTGAACGTTGACTTTGCCGATATCCGCACCATTATGCAAAACGGCGGCGTCGCCATGATTGGTCTCGGCGAAGCTTCCGGCGAAAACAAAGCCATCGAATCCATTCAAAAGGCTCTCAGAAGCCCGCTTTTGGACGTCGACATTTCCGACGCGACCTCCGCGCTTGTCAACGTTATCGGCGGTCCCGATATGACCATCGAAGAAGCGCAGGCCGTTGTTCATGAAGTTCACAACCGGATCGACTCCGGCGCCCGTCTCATTTGGGGCGCCCGCATTGACCCGAAACTTGAAAACAAGATCCGTACAATGATCATTGTGACCGGCGTTAAATCTTCTCAGATTTACGGCCAAGGCAGCGGTACGTTCATTACCGCCAAATACGGCATTGACTTTGTTGAGTGATTTCATTCAACAATTCAATCCTTTTTTTATTTTCAATCCCTTTTCTTTTATTTTCAGCTCTTTTTTCTCTTTTTTATTTCATTTTCACCGGGTATTTTCATTTGCCCGTCTGTTTTTATCTTTCTTTGCGGCTCTTGTTTTTTCCGAAGAAAAAGGACAAAGTATATTAAGTATAAATGTATTTGACACGATATCTTTTTTGAGTTTGTAACTCGGATATCTGTCAGAGTCGAAAAATATTCAAATTCAAAATTATAATTTATACAAACGGATGTGAAAAATTGACAGAAAACAGTACGACCGATAATGTCAAGGAAGGAATCTCAAACATCGGCCCAACGATTCGTTCCTATTTCAGAATTTTAAAGTTAGCCCGTAAACCCTCCCGCAAGGAGTTCTTGACCATCGCGAAAGTTGCGGCGCTCGGCATTCTCGCGATCGGCATCGTCGGCTTCCTCTTCTATGTTTTGATGGACATCATTCCGCAATACTTCATTCCGCTCAGGGTGTAAAATCAGGTTATCGAAATGTCTGAAACAGAAAATAACGGCACGATCTTTATCGTGAAAACAACGGTCAATCAGGAGAAATCCGTTGCCAAATCAATGGGATTGGTGGCTAAAAAGGAGCGCTTGGATGTCAGAGCCATTTTGGCTCCCGAAGAGCTGAAAGGTTACGTTTTTGTTGAAACGCCCCGCTCGGACATCGTTGACAGTTTGATTCTGGCGGTTCCGCACGCGAAGTCTATGCTCAAAAGCCCGTCCACCATTGGCGAAATCGAACATTTCCTGAAGCCTAAGCCGATCTCCACCGGCATCACCGAAGGATCCATTATTGAAATCACATCCGGTCCTTTCAAAGGTGAAAAAGCCAAGGTGAAACGTATCGGCACAGGTCAGCACGATGAAATTACGGTTGAGCTGTTTGACGCCGTCGTTCCGATTCCGATCACGATTCGGGGCGATACCGTTCGCGTTTTGAAAAAGGAAGAAGAATAAGTCATCAGAATAAAATCAGAATAAGTCATCAGAATAATCTGAATATTTATTTCTTTTATTCTTCAGCTTTCTTTAAAATTAAATTCAAACGTTTTATCCCGAATTTCATGAGAAAGCTTTAAATCAATGAATTCGATTTATTAGAATCCTTCACAGGATAAATTTCTCAAAATTATCTTATTTACTTACAACTTACTTACAACTTTACAACTTATCTAACTTACAAACTTATCAATACGGTGATTTAATGGCAAGTTCAGTAGACGCATTGGTCCCCGGAGGAAAAGCAACGCCCGGTCCGCCGCTTGGTCCGGCACTCGGTCCTCTCGGTGTCAATATAAAAGAAGTTATCGATTTAATTAACGAAAAAACAAAAGACTTCAACGGTATGCAGGTTCCGGTCAAAGTGATCGTTGCCGATAACAAAAGCGTGACCGTCGAAGTCGGCACGCCGCCGACAGCGTCCCTTTTGATGAAAGAGGCGGGTATCCAGAAAGGATCCGGTAAACCCAACGCCGAAAAGGTCGGAAACATCACCGTCCAGCAGGCAGCTAAAGTGGCCCGCATGAAGAAAGATGACATTCTTTCCTACGACTTAAAAGCCGCCATTAAAGAGGTCACCGGAACCGGTGTCAGTGTCGGCGTCACCGTCGAAGGCATGGATGTTCGCGACTTCCAAAAAGCCATTGATGCCGGTCAATTTGATGATGTGCTTGCAAATGAGGAATGGTAACTGACCATTCTTTTGTTTCACATTCATTCAACATTCATTCAACATTCATTCAGATTTATTGACATTCATTCACATTCCGGGCGGCTCAAAGCGCTCGGATTTGAATTTATCAATCAAACTTATGAAAGCGGTTTTTGACCGCTTTTATCTATCTATACATCCATAAATCCGTAGAAAGCCAAAAAGGCTGCCGTGAATTCATACGCCTCTTTTTTGTATGTCGGGCGTTTAATTTTCGAGACTACGGGGAGGCCTTAAAATGGCAGATGTTACTATCGAAGAACTTGTAAAGAAACTATTAGAGGAGTCGCCCAAACGCAATTTTTCCGAAAGCGTTGACCTCGCGATCAATCTCAAAAACATTGACCTCAACCAACCCAAAAACAGGGTTGACGAAGAAATCGTTCTCCCGAACGGTCTCGGCAAAGAGTTGAAGGTCGGCGTTTTTGCGAAAGGCGATGTCGCGCTTCAGGCGAAGCAGGCAGGGGCAACATACGTTTTTGACGATGCGGACATTCAGGAAATGAAGGACGACAAGGCAAAATCCAAATCTGTTGCCGACGATTGTGATTTCTTCATTGCAGAAACGCAATTCATGGCAGCGATCGGTAAGACGCTCGGTACCGTTTTGGGTCCGCGCGGTAAAATGCCGGTTCCGCTTCTTCCGGGAAAAAGCATCGGTGAAATGATCCAGTCAAAGCAGAGCGCAGTCCGTATCCGGTCCAAAGACAGAATGACATTCCACGTCTCCGTCGGACGCCGCGATATGCCGCCCGCGAAATTGGCTCAGAATATCGAAACCGTGATTTCGCGTGTTGAGCGTGCGCTCGTCAAAGGAAAGCAGAACATCAAATCCATTTACATTACCACAACAATGGGCAAGTCCGAAAAGGTGATTATAAAATGATGACCAGCGGCGCAGAACATATCCCCAAGTGGAAGATGGATGAAGTTGAAAACATCAAAGAACTCGTCGGCAGTTACAGCATTTTCGGTGTCGTCGGGTTTGAAGGAATCTCTGCCAGCCAGATCCAGAAGATGAGACGCAACTTAAAAGACTCGGCTGTTTTAAAAGTCACCCGTAACACTTTGAATGAAAAAGCACTCGAAGAATGCGACGGCAATGTCTCCGACATGATTCAGTACATTGAAGGTCAGACGGCATTGATTTTTACAAACGAAAACCCGTTCAAATTATACAAAAGGCTTGAGCAAACCAAAACGCCGTCACCGATTAAGGCCGGCGCGATCGCACCCGCGGACATCACTGTCTACAAAGGGCCGACCGCCTACCCGCCGGGCCCCTTGCTCAGTGAGTTCCAGGGCGCAGGCATCCCGACATCGGTCGAAGGCGGTAAAATCGCCGTAAAAGAGACCAAAGTTGTCTGCAAAGCCGGTGATAAAGTTTCCCAAAAACTCGCCGTTGCTTTGAACAAGCTCGAAATTTTCCCGCTCGAAGTCGGCCTTATTTTAAGAGCCGCTTACGAATCCGGTACGATTTATCTTCCGGATGTCTTGCATGTCGACGAAGCACAGATTTTCAATGACATTTCAAAGGCGGCGCAAGAAGCCTTTAACTTGTCCGTGAACGCTGCTATTCCGACAAAGGACAGCATTGAAGCCCTCCTCCAAAAGGCACACACCGAAGCCGTTAACGCAGCCGTTGAAGCTGAAGTCTGTGAACCTGAGGTCATGGATAAGATTATCGCCAAGGCCAACGCTGAAGCCACATCCGTCGCAAGCACGAGCAAATTCGAATTATAAACAATCCCGTAAACAATCTCTAAACAATCCACGAATTACTTTATATGAAACGAAAATAAATCAAAGGTGAAATAAAATGCAATACATCTACGCAGCACTTTTAATCTACAAGAGCGGAAAAGAAATCACAGAAGACTCGGTCAAAGCCGTCCTCACGGCCGCCGGCGCAACCATTGACGACGCGCGCGTGAAAGCGCTCATCTCTGCCCTTGAAGGCGTCAACATTGAAGAAGCCATCGCAAAAGCAGCATTCGCAGCACCCGCAGCAGCCGCAGCAGCACCCGCGGCAGCCGCCGCAGCACCCGCAGCTGCAGCCGAACCCGAGCCTGAAGAAGAAGACCACTCCGAAGAAGAAGGCATGGCCGGTCTCGGCGCGCTCTTCGGTTAATCCGATTCAAAAATGTTGTAAAGACACGCTCTTGACCCGCGGGAATTTCCCCGCGGGTCTTTTTTTTTGGTTTTAGAGTGCTGTTCAATAACACCACGCTGTTCGATAACACCCTGTTGTTCGATAGCAACCCGCTGTTCGATAGCAATCCGCTGTTCAATAACACCCCGCTGTTCGATAGCAATCCGCTGTTCGATAACAAACTTTATGTCTCTGTAATTTCTTTTTTCCACTGTGTCCAAATTCGATCCTGTCTTTATGGCCAAAAGTGTCCGGCAGATGAAAATCCGGCGCAGGCCGGTGATCATTTCTCATTCCGTCAATTCCGGCTGCAATCTTCGCTGCGTTTTTTGTGATGAATGGAAGAAAAATACGCGTACCGGCGCTGACGGCGCTGACGGCACTGACGGCGATGTTCTTGTTTCATCCGGCAAAGACCCGTCTTTTGAAGACATCTGCAAAATCATTGATTTGGCTGCTGACTTTGGTATCGGTTCTTACAACGCTTGGTCTGCCGAGCCGCTGCTTCGCAAGGATTTGCCGATGATTATGAAATACGCCAAATCCAAAGGCATGAAGACATTTATGATTACAAACGGCACCTTGCTTAAAAAGAGAATGAATGAGCTGAAAGACGTTGATTACCTTTCCGTTTCCGTTGACGGCCCGTCGGCGACGCGTGAAATCAGGAGAACGGATTATGAAGCAATCATTGACGGTGTCCGTTATGCTTCCGAAAGCGGTCTTTTGAATGAGCCGCTTTTGATGAATTGCGTCATCAGCTCTAAAAATACGGAGGAAGTTGCCGATTTGGCGCGTTTTGCCAAAGAGCTCGGAAACGTTAAAATGGCGGTGGAGCCGATTCATTTATTTCAAAGAATCGGTGAAACCGATTGGGATGATTTAATCATCGGCCCCGCTCAGCAAGAAGCTTTCGTTTCTTTAATGAACCAACTGATCGGAATGAAAAAAGAAGGCTATCCGATCATCAATTCAAAAACTTATCTGAAACAAATCCGCGACGGTCAAGCAATTAAAAATTGCCGCGTTGACCAAAGCATATTGGCGATCGACTCTTTGAATCAAATGTACAATTGCCGGATATTCAATGAACCGCTCGGCAATGCCATTGAGAACTCCGTATTTGACGGCGGCGGTCAAATTATTACAAACGGCATCGCTGACGTTTGGAATAAAACAAAAGCAAAACGCAAGGAAATGATCAGAAACTGTGAAGGCTGCCGGTTTTTCGGTTACGCCGAATTAACGCTGATGAACAATTACAACATCGAATCTTTTTACGGCTATGAATGGCTTTAAGTTTTTTTGTCGGATGAAAATGATTTTGATTTTATTTGATCGTTTCTTTTTTTGTTTCTTTGGCCGTTTTTTTTCGTTTTCCCGGTTCCTTCTTTTTTCATTTCTTTTTCATTTCTTTTTCATTTCTTTTTCATTTCTTTTTAATTTTCAGAGTCATTCTTCTGTTCTTGTTTTCATATCTTTCATATGTACTCAATTTTTCTTGTCAACAAGTCAACTTTATTTAATTTATTTAATATATCAATATCGAGTTCAACAAATATCAAATTATCTTGATTAAAAATCAAGTCCATTTTTTGAATAGATATATATCTGAAAACGGCTTTTATTTTTTGTTTTGTGACTAAAGATAAATATTGTATTATCTTTTCGATTCCGGTTCAATGGGCCTGAGTCGTTCGGTCTGGTTTATTTACCGTTAACGAGAGGAATAATAATATGTCAATTGTAACAGATGCAAAGAATGGTATTGTCACCGATGAAATGAGAATCGTTGCAGAAAAAGAAGATTTAGACCCTGAATTCATCAGAAGGGGCATTGCTGCCGGCAGAATTGTTATTCCGGTCAGCCCTTACAGAAAAGTCAAACTCGCCGGCATCGGTCAGGGATGCCGTACTAAAATTAACGCATCGATTGGCGTGTCTTCAGATATTATTGATCTGCAGATGGAAATCGACAAAGCCGTCGCCGCAGAAAAAGCCGGTGCGGACACTTTGATGGAACTCGGCACGGGCGGTGACTTCCTTGGGATCAGAAAAGCCATTTGTGACTCAATCACCCTTCCGGTCGGCTCTGTTCCGCTCTATCAGGCCTTTATTCAGGCGGCCGAAAAATACGGCTCCATCGTCCACATGACAGAAGACGAACTCTTCAAAGCGACCGAAGATCAGGCCAAAGCCGGCACTTGTTTCATGGCGATCCACACCGGTATCAACCAAATTACACTGGACAGATTGAAAAAGCACGGCAGATACGGCGGTCTTTGCTCCCGCGGCGGCGCTTTCATGAGCACTTGGATGCTCCACAATGAAAAGGAAAACCCGCTTTACGCGCAATTCGACTACCTTTGTGAAATCTTAAAAGAACACGAAGTGACTCTTTCCACAGGAAACGGTATGCGCGCAGGCGCCGTCCACGACGCAACCGACCGCGCGCAGGTCCAGGAACTGATTATCAACTCCGAATGCGCTGAAATCGCCCACGACAAATACGACCTTCAGGTCATCGTCGAAGGCCCCGGTCATGTTCCGCTCGACCAAATCAAAACCAACGTTCAGCTGATGAAAGTCATGAGCAACTACAAGCCGTTTTACATGCTCGGCCCGCTTGTCACAGACATTGCGCCCGGTTACGACCACATCACAACCGCCATCGGCGCGGCAGTTTCCGCGTCTTACGGCTGTGACTTCCTCTGCTACGTGACGCCCGCCGAACATCTGGCTCTCCCCAACCTCGAAGATGTCATTACCGGCGTTAAAACCTCCAAGATTGCCGCTCATATCGGCGACATGATCCGTCTCGGCAAGAGAGATGAGGACTTGGCCATGGCCCGCGCCAGAAGAGAACTCGACTGGGAGCAGATGTACAAAATCGCAATTGATGGCGAGCACGCAAGAGCTGTCCGCAACAGCCGCGCGCCCGGCGACGAAGACGCCTGCACAATGTGCGGTGACTTCTGCGCTTTAAAGATTGTCAACCAACACTATGATTTGGCAAAATAATCCGGATATGCAAATATAACCGGATGAGTTGCCGGCCGGAAATCTTTTTCCGTCCGCAGATGCCCGTTTCCTTTGAAAAATCGAAACGGTGAAAAGCAATCTTATTGTTGGCCCTCCATACCTACCCCATATATCTGATTGGACGAGTCCGTTTCCGAAACGGATTTGTCCGGTCATAAAAACACATCCCCTATCAAAAACGAATATCGGATTGAAAAAGGGGGCACCCATTCCCCCTTCAATGATTCAATGTCCGATAACCACTATTTTCCTTCCGAGTTTTGAGCAGGTTTTTTTTCTCTCTGCTCACTTTTTTCCAATAACAGAGGCGTTTTTTTAACCGGCCTTTTGGTTACGCGTCTTTTGGTCTTATATTTCCGGCCGAAAAGTTCGCCATACAGGCGGGGCGGGTTTGAAATTTTTGGAAACCATTCCGATCTGTCTGTTTTATACTCAAAAAAGGACGGTTTGTTGCCGGTCATTAAAAAAAGGTAAGGAAATTTAAGGGTCAAAAAATAGGAAAAAATAAAAAATGGGATAAAAAATGAAAAAAGAAATGGAAAAAATAAATAAAAAAGAAATCAGAACCGGTCGTATTTCGTATTCTGCTCTCTTTTTGCCGCTTTTATCGCTCTGAGCGTTTTTCTGTGAAGTGTTGCGTTGATGTCGGCCGCAAATCCGGCAATCAGCAGAACCGCCGAAATGCCCGAAAAGAAGAAGAAAGCCGCTCCGGCCACAGAATTATGTCCTGTCATGAACGGGTGCGCGGCGATGAACAAAAGCGCAATGAGAAATGACAGAAAACTCCAGACGCCGAAGAAGAAAATCGGATTGTACAGTCTGGAATATTTGTAAATCGCCATACTGATTTTGTATCCGTCGCGTATCGGGTGAAGTTTTGTTACGACTTTTTTGGGACGCGGCAGATAGGTAATCGGCACTTCAATGATTTTTTGTTCTTTCATAAAACATTCGGCCGTCATTTCCGCTTCAATGGCGAAACCGTTCTGTTTTAAATCCAAAGCCTGAACGGATTCGCGCGTAAAAGCGCGGTATCCTGTACAAATGTCCCGTATGTTTGAGCGAAAAGCGCGCCGGAAGAACCAATTGATGATACGGTTTCCCGTCAGGTTCAGCGCCGTAAACGCGCCGGATGTCCGGCCGGCAAGTCTGTCGCCCGCGACATGGTCGGCTTCTCCTTTTAATACCGGATACAATAAGTTATTGATTTCTTCGGGCAGTTCCGTGCCGTCGCCGTCGATCATGACCATATATTTTTCCGTCATGGCGTCAAAAGCCTGAATCATCGCCCGGCCTTTTCCTTTGCCGCTTTGGATGACGACGCGGGCGCCCGCCGCTTTGGCGACTTCGCGGGTTTTATCTTGGCTGTTGCCGTCATAAACAAGGATATTGTTATAGCCGACTTTTTTAAAACTTTCAATCACGCCACCGATGGCATCTTCTTCATTCAGAACGGGAATGAAGATGCAGACATCATTTTTGTCAAAAATTAAATTGTGGTCTTCTTCGGTCATGGAAATTCCTGAAATTGTTATGAAATGACGAAATTGTTATGAATGACGAACATCCGCGATGCTGTCTAAATTGTTAAAATTATTAAATAAACGTTTGTTTAAAATGAAAAGCGTGGGACTTACAAGAGTCCCATGTTGTCCAATTGCTCACGAACGACTTCAACGCCGCGCGCGCAGTCGGCGGGCGTCTTTCCGCCGGTGACGACAAGCTTTCCTGAACTGAAAATCAAAACGACGACTTTCGGGTCGCCGATTCTGTAAACGAGTCCCGGGAACTGTTCGGGTTCGTATTCGATGTTTTCAAGACCGAGACCGATTGCAATCGCGTTCAGATTCAACACAGCTTTCAGGTCGGCGGAAGCCACAATGTTCTGGACAACGATTTCCGGGTTTCCGATGGTTTTAATGCCGATGCCGTTTAATTTTTTGGCCATGCTTCCGATGACGGTGTGGACATCAGACACATTTTTTGCGCCGGTACAGACAACCTTTCCGGACGTAAAAACAAGGAAGGCGGCTTTCGGATCGGAAACTCTGTAAACGAGGCCCGGAAACTTCTGCTTGTTGTATTCGGCAGTTTGAAATTTTTCAACGATTAAGTTCAGGTCGAATTCTTCCGCCAGTTTGGTGGAAGCAACGACATTTTCAATTTTAAGATTAGAATCAGTCATAAATATTACCGCTATTGGTTTATAATAAAATGTTACCGCAATTGATTTCTGTAACCGCTACTGTTAGATTTTTATAAATGTTATAATTGACAAACGGATTCTATAAATAAATCAAAATCCGTTCAAAACTGAAAGCAAAGTTAATGCGGATGTTCATAAACGCTTATCAAGTATATAAAGAGTATATATAGAATTTATAATATGCCGGTTATTAATCCGTTCAGACAAATGACCCGCCCATCGGCGCCTCGCAAAAGCCGATGAGCTTGTAAATTTTTCCGCCCGCCTCATCTTCTTTTTGGAAAATTAAAGTTTTCAAATATACCTTTTTTTTGAAAAGATCGAAATAAACAACTTCGGGTTCACCATCACCGTTTTCGCCCCCGAAACCGTCATTGCCTGTCTCATCCTTAAAACCGTCGCCGCTCGTTTCATCCTCAAAACCGTCATCATCGTTTTCATCCTCAAAATCGTCATTGTCGGGAAGCTCAGCCTCCCACTTTTCAATTTTTTTCGGGTCGGCTTCCACGGCAAAATCCGCCGTTTCAACATCAATCAGACTGACGTCATCGTCTTCATCCGTTTCATCAAAAGAAATCCGGAAGGTAAATCCTTCTTTTTCTAACCGGTTTTTGATTTCTTCCAAATTTGAAAATGTCTCTTCGATTTCCATAAACAGAAAATGGATTTTCTTCTATATTAACGATTGACAAAAATTAACGATTGGAAAAACGATTGGCAAAAATTAACGATTGACAAAAGCAAAGCTCTTCAGTCCGGATCAGTGTAAAAAAATGATGAGAGGGGGTTTTGAACAAAAAAACCGGCGCCGGTGTTTGAATACAAAGTTAAATAAAAGAGCGACAAGAGGGGGATTTGAACCTAAAAGCCGGTGCCCGTGTTTGAATACAAAATCAAATAAAAAAGCGACAAGAGGGTGATTTGAATCGAAAAACCGGTACCCGTATTTGAATACAAGACTAAATAAAAAAGCGACGAGAGGGGGATTTGAACCCCCGAGTTGCAAAGCAACATAGGATTAGCAATCCTACGCCCTACCGAGCTAGGCTATCTCGTCAGTGATTTCAACAGAAATTTCAAATTCTTTCCGTTCTGTTCAAAAATGCTTTCCCATAAAAGAAAGACGAATATTTAATGCTTACTGTCCGCCGCTTTTCCGGGTCTTTGTTTTTCGGACGGGACAAAAATGGTGAGCACGCATCGGTTCGTTACGCCTTCCGTACGCAGTCTCCGAAACCTCTCCTCCGCCCCGCAACCCCGTAAGCGACTGTTGTCCGCGGTAAGTCTGCTCCCTTCCGGGCCTGAACCGGTACCCACGATTAAGAAAACCGAACCAAAACTCCTTTTGTCTCGGCAATCACCGCATTCCCAACGGGACAAGGTTTCAACGTTAAGATTTCGAACTTGTCATAAAGTCAGCAATACCTGGCCTTTGCTTCGTCACCCGCGTATCGGCGATTTCGGGTTACAAGCGACGCCTAGCTGCCCTGACTAGCCCACCGAGTAAACA
>WRDC01000002.1 GCA_009783635.1 Methanimicrococcus sp.
AAATCTCGTAACGGCGATTTACAAATTTTGTTTGAAAAGCACCGCCGAAGTTTACCGAAACATCAGGTCACACATCAGTCAAGGAAAAAGCTCCCGACCTCATTATTAGAGATGAATGTAAAAAGAATGTGTCAAAAAACACAATCAATTAAATTCGCTCATTCCTTTGATTAATGCCGGAATGAGAGAAGTCTTACTACCTCACAAGGATTATATAAGGATTTTGCTTGTTGTTTTTGTTTTTTCCAAATTAATAAAAGACGGAAAAATTGAAAATATGTGATAATTCTCTTTTTTTCAGAAAAAGAACGCGGCTGTTAAGAAACATATAAATAACAGAACAAATTAATTCCGTTGATTACTATGTTTGACAAACTCAATATGGGGAATCGCTTTTTACGCCCCTGAACAGAAAAAACAGAACTCGAACAGAACAATAACTATTTTTGATACAACCCTTCGGGACGGCGAACAGACTCCCGGAGTCACAATTCCTTTGGAAAAGAAAATTGAGATTGCAACTCAATTGGATAAACTCGGCGTTGATGTCATCGAAGCCGGTTTCCCGATTTCTTCGCCGGGAGATAAAGAATCCGTTAAACGAATCGCAGAGCTTGGGCTGAATGCCGTTGTTTGCGGTTTGGCGCGTTCCGTCATAAAAGACATTGACGCGTGTATCGACTGCGATGTCGATATGGTGCACGTTTTTATCCCGACCTCCGATGTCCAAAGAGAATACACGATCAAAAAGACGCGTGAAGAAACGCTCAATTCTGCGGTTGAAATGGTGGAGTACATCAAAAGCCACGGCTTTGAATGTATGTTTTCACCGATGGATGCCACCCGAACGGATTTTGATTATTTGGTTGACGTCATCCGAGCCGTCAAAGCCGCCGGCTGCGACAGTGTCAATATTCCTGACACCGTCGGCGTCATGGTTCCGTCGTCTACTTACGAATTGGTCTGCAATTTGAAAAAGAACGTTGACATGAAATACGCTATTCACTGCCACAACGACTTTGGATTGGCCAACGCCAACAGCATCACCGCCGTTGAAGCCGGCGCCGACCAAGTGCAGGTGACCATCAACGGCATCGGTGAGCGGGCCGGAAACGCGTCGCTTGCGGAAGTTGTGATGGCGCTGACATCCATTTACGGATTCAAGGCCAACATCAAAACGGAATATTTGACAGAAACATCCAAAATGGTTGAGAAGTATTCCGGCATCAAAATGCCGCCGATGCTTCCGGTTTGCGGGGACAATGCCTTTTCTCATGAATCGGGAATTCACTCACAGGGCGTTTTGGCAAAATCCGACACCTTTGAACCCGGCGTGATGACGCCTGAAATGGTTGGCCAAAAGCGGCGTATCGTCCTCGGAAAGCACGCCGGAAAGCACGCCGTTCTTCGAAGTTTGGAAAATGCCGGTATTCATCCGACAGAAAAGCAATTGACGGAAATTTTTGAAAAAATCAAAGAGATCGGAGACCGCGGAAAACAAGTCACCGACGCGGATCTTTATGTGGTCGCTTCCGTCGTCCTCGGCAAAAAAGGAATGGATGAAGCCATCAGATTGAAAGAAGTCTCCGTCATGACCGGCAATATCGTCACGCCGACCGCCGTTATCCGCGCGGAAGTGGGCGGCAAGGAAATAATTGCCGCGCAAACGGGTGTCGGCCCTGTGGACGCTGCTCTACGCGCCGCCGAAGAAATTGTCGGCGACACGAGATACAAAATTGAAGAGTTCGGCATCGAAGCCATATCGGGCGGTTCCGACTCACTGGCGCGCGTCACCATCGTTCTCGCAAACGAACACGGGAAAAGCGTGACCGCAAAATCAGCCAATGCCGACATTGTTATGGCTTCCGTTGAAGCTTTGATCAACGCCATGAACGCGCTGGCCGGAATGGATTGATCTTTTTTCAATCCGTTCATTTTTTATTTTTTTAAAAAGCCGCACCCGAAATACATCTCTAAATGGGGCATTTTGTCTCCGTCAGGTGTTGTTTAACAAAAATCCTATTTTTGCCCTTTTTCTGCATCTGCACCTTCACGTACATTCTCGTCTATTCCACCATATCCGGTAATTGTGTCGTTACTGTGCCGAATCCGGTTGTTCTAAGACAGATGCATTTATGCCAAACGAAATGGGAGCAGAGGAGGCTGAGGGGCCGGCCGGTCCGGTCTTATATTTATAAGACCCACAAAATAATACTTCACCCATATGACCATAGATGTTATATTTTTTATCAATATCTCCGGCGGCATACGCGGCTTCAGTAGCTATTTGAGCAGCTTTAATTGCAGCTGTCCGGTCATTATACGCTACGCGATACCCGGGTTTGTGAAGGGGGTATGTCTTAGGGAACCACCTCTCATCGTCACGCTCCATTGGTATTGTTACCGCGCCCTCTTCCAAATTTGTCTTACCCAACTCATAAGGATACTTCGCCAGACTTATGCGCCCGCTTGCCTTTTCGCCCTTTGTATACACCATCTTGTCCGGTAATTTCTTCCCCGTCGAAATATGTTTATCCCACTTGTCCGTTACATAGTAAAAATTTGCTTTCCCCTTCCTATTATTGACGTCTGCCCGGAATTTATCCATAGTCAGGGCCACACCGCCTATTTTTATTGTATTCCACATTCTATCGGGGTCGCCGTGATTGCTGGCCCCGCCGAGCGCATGCGCTTCTTTATGCGATAGAATGACCGGAACGCTTAAGGTTTTTTTCTTTTTGCCCGGAACCTTACATTCCGTAAAGCCTATCGGGTCAAGCTTGTATTGTTCGCAGAGATAAGCGGCCAACTCAACCATGGTTTCGTAGGTGTCAAGTACGAATTGCTCTTTGTTTTGCTCATTATTGTCCGGTTCCACCAAATCCAATCCGATATGCGTGTAGTTAAAAAACCCCGCACAGTGATGGGCCATGAAATTCCACGGGAGACACTGGACAATATCATTTGGCGCGACAAAAGCATGAGTACCTTTTTCAATCCCGTTATCGCCCACCATCTAATTGCCCCCTTTATCGGTTTTAACTTCATTAAACGTGTTAACATTCGACTGCGCCGAACTCTGCGCTGCGCCGGTGCTGTGAATCATTAGCCCTTGTGGTCCGTATTTTATTTTAGGGGTAGGTGTCAAATCAATGCATATTCCGCCGCTTGCAGGGGTTTCTAAAACAAGGTTCATGGAAGTATCCGGCCTGTCATCAATGATTTGAAATCGAGTGCATGCCCCAGCTTCCCACTCGTCGCTTAGGTTCTTTGCCTTTTTTGCCGGAACATTATTTTCTGCCATGATTTTTAGGTTTTTTCTGAAGCATTTAGTGACGTATTCATACTTTCCTTTTAATTCACAGCCCCTGTCGAGCAAATCCTGAGTCATTCGTATGATTCTATTTTCCATAATTCCCTCCGTTCCGCTTCCAAAGTTCGGCGCGCGTCATTAAAACAGGGAACGCTGTCGGAATTATCCGCCGCCTCAAGCTATTTCCTTCTCTATTCACATATATATAAACTTTAAATCCGACCTAAAATCAAAAAAAAAAATTAACGGACATTGAAGCAAATGTCATTTTCCTTCAAAATGTCCTTGACCGCTGTTTGAACAATATTTTTGACTTCGGCTGACTCAACGCCCGTGACCGCCGAGAGAATTTTTAAATTCGGCTTAGGCGCGCTGATTTCATTCGCCGACGGGATAAAGTCATAAACCGGTTCCTCTTCGGAAGTCGTCACACTGAGTTTAAACAGAGACGGGCCGTTTTCCAAAAACAGTTTGATATGCCCGATGAAACCGGGACTGATCTTTAAAACGTCGCCACGGATCCGCGCCATCAAATTACGGACGATTTTTTCAAAATCCGAATCGGACAGATTTGTCAAACAGGATTCGTTCAGCATATATTCGGCGGCAAACGAACCGACGCCGGAATCGGCAATTGAAGTGTTTTTCGCTTGTCCGCCGGCCATCAAAAGACTGCCGTCATTGGCAACGACTTTTTTCAACTCGGCGAGCCGGGCTTCAATATCATCATTGCGCTCTAAAATGTCAATCAAATGAGCGACGCTTTCCGGTTTTTTGGACGACAGCGTAATAATCTCAGCTTTCGGATTGATTTGCTGAACCGCGGCCTCAATAATCGGAAGCATCGACGGGTCGACGATATCCGCTTTGCTGACGGCAATAACTTCCGCCTGCGCCAATTGCTGGGCCGCGAAGTTTTTGATTTCTTTCAAAATCTGTTTGAACCGGCTGCCGTCAAAAAGCGTCAGCAGCGGCGCCATGTCATATTCCATCGGCAAGTTCATCAGCATGATTTCATCGCGGATAGCGCCCGGATAGGCGACGCCAGTCGACTCGATGATAATGACATCGGGCTTATAGTTTTCAATCATCAGCAAAAGCGTTGCCCGAAGAGATACTTTCAGGCTGCAGCAGATGCAGCCTGATGTGATTTCTTTCGTTTCCAAACCGTATTGAGAGATAACATCGCCATCAATACCGATTTCACCGACTTCGTTGACGATGATGCCGACAGATTTTCCGATAGAGGAATAATACGTGCCGAGGCGGACCAAAACCGTTGTTTTTCCGCTGCCTAAAAAACCGCCGACAACAATTATTTTCAAGATCAAAACCTCTCAGACAGTCTGTTTCCGACTGCGTTTACTCTTCCTCGGCTTCGATCGTGCTTCCGGAAACGGGCTCTTCGACGATTAAGTTTTCCCAGCTGTATGGTTTTGGCATAAAGCGCAGGCATCTCTTGCAGTTGGAACCGTCGCACAGGTCCGAGCGGATTTTAATGGCGTCATCCTTGTAAACCATCGCGTGTGTCGGGCATTCGCGGATTTTTTCGGCGCATTCGGAACAGCCGGGCATCGGAACAACTAAGAACGTTCCCGTCTGCTTAATCATTTCATAACCTTCGTCGCCGAAAACAGGAATGTCGCGCTCAACCAGTTTTTCTATGGTCGGGTTTTCAATCGGTTCGGCCAATTGCGGAAGTTCCTTTTTCTTCAGGAATTTGTTCAGCATTTTAAAGTCCATGCCTTCTCCCCAATAAGCCAATTCGAGAATGTAAGCCTCTTTAAACGCGTCATCCGTTGCGAACATGACGTGCGTTCCGACAATTTGGGTGGCAATTGCCTGAAGCTCTTTTAACCGTTCGTCGGAAAACAGAATTTCGCGAGCCGTTTTCAAAGACGTGTTGCCGATTTGAGTAATCGTTGACGCGTTGTACGGATTCATACCGATTTGCTGTGCCTTCTTTGCATCCATATATGTGCCGGCGGCTCCCGACATGTGAGAGATTTGGATGTCGGCCATTTGGATACCGGCGGCATGGCAAAGCGCGATGTGTCCCGCGCGAAGGGCACCGATTGCGTTGCCGGCTTCTCTGATGTCGTGTTCGGTGAACTTAACGCCGTCCTGCAAGTGAATAATGCCGTCGGATGTTTGAACTTTCGGCAGCTTGATCAATCCGTTCCTCATGCCTTCTTCCATCAGGGCGATAACACCCGTTCCGGTAATGCCTTTGGCGCGGATCGGACCCGCTTCGATAACGGAACCGTCGGTGGGGTCCACTAAGTCGCCCTTTGTCCGCTTCATTTCCTTGTCCAAAACATAACAGCGGATGTTGCTGCCTTCGAATTCGACGTCACTGATGGCGTACGGTGAAGCCAAAACGCCGTCTTCGATTTCCTGACCTTCCAAAGCCGGACCGGCCGCCGCAGAACCTGTATAGATCACGCCGCCCGCTTTAAGAGCCATTTCGGCATTGGTACCGAAGTCGGTCGCGATTGCAATAACATCATTTTCAAGCATACCGGAATTGACAATCAGAGCCAACGCGTCGGCGCCGATTTCGTGTTTAATGGCCGGCGGAATGATAACGGTACAATTCGGATATTTTTCAAGGCCGGAAACTTCGGAACTCGGTAAAAGTTTTGATTCCCTTTTTTGTTCCTGAATATTATACAGTTCTTTTTTACGTTCGCCGGCATAAGCCAAGTCGTCAATCGGAATGCCTTGGAAAAGCGAAAGCTGAATCGGATTACCGCAAACAGAAAGGCGGCAAAGGTCTTCGGGCGCAACGCCCAAACGATCAATCAAAACGGAAATCGCGTTGATGACTAATTTGTGTGCCTTATCTAAACCGTAGTTGATGGCAAAATCCATGTGGTCCATCACATTGGCGCCCGGAAGGGGATTACGCATTGTCACAACGGTTTTCTTAATCTCGCCGGTTTCCAAATCCACTTTTTGTGACCTGAAACCACTGGTTCCAAGGTCAATTGCAACACCTGTTTTCATGTTTTACACACTCCTCTGAAGTTTGAAATCATTTTTGTATAACTCTACAACCGTCTTTAAAAACTGCCCCGAAAACGAAATGTGTCTCCAAAGGCGGCATCGAAAATATTCTAATGAGGCTGTAATAATATCAATGTACGATATAATTAATAAGCGTTTTCGATTAAATAAAAATTGTTCGCTTCGCTCGCAATTTCTCAGGCTCAGTGGAAACCGAATGCCTTTATGGAGCGTTTTCTGTCGCTGTCTTCTTTTTTTGAAGCTTATTCTGAACAAAACCGTTTTCCCGTTTTTCAATCATTTTAAACGAGCAACCAAGTTTAATTAAATCGGGCAAATGGGGCGTCTCGTTTTGAAATCTTATTTAAAAAAAGATAAAAAAAGATAAAAAAAGATAAAGAAAGATAAAAAAAGATGGGATACCAAAGGTACCTCCATGACATCCGGAGCCGAAGGCGCCCCTTAAACGAACGCGGACTCCAAGCCAAAAGGAAAATTGCGGCCGGAGCGAAGCGGGCCGCAATTTTTAATCGCTTCAGTCTTCCAATTCAAAAGCGTCTTTTCCTTCGCCGCAAACCGGACAAACCCAGTTATCGGGAAGGTCTTTAAAAGGCATCCTTTCCATATCTTCATCATAAACGTAACCGCAAACGCCGCAAACATATCGTGCCATCTTTTCACCTTGATTTTTTTTTTAAGATTAAGAGATTTAAAGAATTAAGAGATTTAAAGAATTAAGAGATTTAAAGAGCTAAGAGCCCTTTTTATATATATTGTTTCATCGAATTTATTTCATTAAATCCGTTTTCTGAAAAGCCGGACAAAGAGACGAGAATTCACACCACCGGCACAGTTTTCCCGTGCACGGGCGGAAATTATTTTCCCAAAAAGCCAACTCAATCGTTTGAATCAGATTGGCAATTTCTTTTTTGACGGCCTCGATTTCTTCTTCTGTTTTTGTGAACCGGAATTCTTTGTTGAATTGCAAATAATTGTAAATGATTTCCACATCGCGGTCCTCATATTGCGGATATTTTTTCCGCGCGCCCATCTGATACAGAGAAAGCTGCCGGTCCGTTTTCAAATATGAGACGTCCAGAAGCGTTTTTGAAGTTTTATAATCGTGAATTTCCAAGTTCCCGCTTTCTTTATTCAAAGCCAGCCGGTCAATGAACCCCATCACTTTAAAGCCTTCAATATTGACATCGATTCTTTCTTCAACCGATAATGTTTCCTCGCGGTCGAAAGGCTGATGCGTTTGATAATATTCGGTTAAGATTCGCTTTCCCAAAAGAAAATAATCCTCTTCTTTCATTTCCGCTTTGACGACTTTAACATCCGGCGTTAGGTTTTCATTCCAAATCGTTTCGTATTTGTCCAGCATCCAAATCAGCGTGATTCTCTCATCGGGAAATCTTTTTTGTCTCCGGTAAAGCTCTTCCAAAACGCTGTGAACCGAGGAACCCATATAAGCCTCAATGCCGGTAAACGGCACCTCCGGTTTGATTTTATCAACATATTTGTATTTGTAAGAGAGGGGGCATTTTTCAAATGTCGCGAGGCGGGAGTGGGAGTAAACTGTCATCTCTTAATATTTGTTTTACAGAATTATAAAAGTTGTTTTTGATGAGTGAATTTTGATGAGAATTGGAGTCAATTTTGATGAATAAATTTTGATGAGTGAAAGTTTTTATAAAAACCAATCCTTCAAATCAGCGGTGGTTTATTATGAAAACGTCAAAAACTGTCGGACGCGTCACATTGGTTTTGGAAGGCCGGTCTGTCGGCGATGATATGCTCATCACTTTGACAGGCGGCGCGGCGCATATCGGCGCGGCCGCTTTGGCTTACCGCGATTCCGGAACAGGCCGCACAACGGCTTCCGTTCTTTCCGCGCCGGGACACAAAGAAGAGGAAATCGCTTTAAAAGGCGCGAAAATGTTCAGCAAGGCTTTGAACAAAACGGTTTTGTTCGCTGCCGGCATCCATTTGGATGATATTACGCCCGAAGAAATCACCGAAATCGAAAACGCGTGCATGGAAATCATTGAAAGCAGTTTAAAAAATTCGGATTAATCACGGAGAAAAACATGGAACTTATTATCGGGATCAGTGGGGCATCCGGCGTCGGATACGGCATCCGGCTGCTTGAAATCCTCAGTCAAACAGATATTCAAACGCATTTGATTATGACAAAAGCCGCGGAAGAAATCATTTTGGCGGAAACCGGCCGGGACCCGGAAGAAATTAAAAAACTGGCCGGTTCCGTTTACGATGAAGGGGATTTTTTTGCGCCGATTGCCAGCGGTTCTCATAAAACAGCGGGAATGATCATTGCGCCCTGCAGTATGAAAACCCTCGGTCAGGTGGCGGGAGGCATTTCCGATAATTTGCTGGTTCGCGCGGCGGATGTCTGCCTGAAAGAAGAGCGTAAGCTGATTCTGATGGTGCGCGAAACGCCTCTCAGTCTGATTCACTTGGAAAACATGGTGACCGCTAAAAAGGCGGGCGCTGTGATCCTTCCGGCGTCTCCCGGCTTTTACGGCCGGCCGGAATCGATAGATGATTTGTACGACATAATGGCCGGACGCGCACTGGATTTAGCGGGCATTGAAAATCACGTTTACAGGCGCTGGCGCGAAAACGATTGAATCAAAAATTCAAAAATTGCGGCCTTACTCCTTTCGGCTCCGGCCGCATCTTCCTTCTGACTTTGAATCTGTTTATGAATCTGTTTGCGAACCGGTTTGTGAGCCGGTTTTTGAATCTATTTGTGAGCCGGTTTGCATTTACGGCGGCGTCTGCGGTCTCCCATTCCGATTTGGAAACAAGTCAAAATCTATATAAGTTATGATGTATTTTTAAGTCCGTTTCACCGGCCGTTTATGAATATAATCACAGTGAATCAAAAAACCGTGTTTTTAAATCAATATGGGGTAGTAGGGTAGCTTGGTCCATCCTCGAGCGTTTGGGACGCTTGGACTGCGGTTCAAATCCGCACTATCCCATAAGATTAAAATAAAAGCAGTCTCTTTTAGACTTCATCGCCCCAGGGATAGTAGGGTAGCTTGGTCCATCCTCGGACGTTCGGGACGTTCGGACTGCGGTTCAAATCCGCGCTATCCCATCTCTTTTTTTAAAATTAAATTTTGAAGCGGATGCTCTCTTCTTTGAACCTTTCGTTTAAAAAGAACGGGTGGTTTTTTCGCCCCGGGCCGGAAAAGTAAAAAATAAAAAATAAAAAAATCGGTCAGAGACGTTATTTAAACGCTCTGATGTATTTGCAGATATCAAATATTTCCGCATTTTGTTCAGTCTTGTTTTCAGTTTGAAGCTCTTCGGCTTCAAAAAAATCTTCTTCAAACATTTTTATCACATTTTTTGTTCATTTGACATTGGGTGAACTTTAATCCGTTTTTTGTCTCAGGTTTCGTTTCTTCTGACAAAAATCAATATAATAGCGGATGCTTATATATCTTTTCAACATAATCTATATATCATATACTTAGTTCTCTATATTTTCAAAAAGCAGGAGACCGGATTGTTTTCAGGAAATGAAACCGCCAAAAAAAATAAATCAATGATGAAGATGATAATTATTTTACAACTGTTCTGTGTCAATAAAGTGCCAAGGAAGTGTCAAATGAAGTATGATTTATTTCTTCCTTGGGATTCATCCGTATCATCATATTGTGTTCATTGCATTGTTTTGAGAAAAATTTATAATGAATAATAGCTATAGTGTTCTGCGTAGCATTTTTTGCTGCTTGCTTTTCAGTATTTGTGAAGCTTATTGAATTCCGACAACAATCATTGTTTTCGACATTCAATAAGAACTGCAGTCAGCTCTGCATTTCTTCAACCTTTCCGAATCTCTGAAATAGCAAATTAAAAGAGGTATTTTAGATTTCAGAGTGTCGCTTTGCTTTTTAACCAACACCTGCTAAGCGACAACTTTTTTTTTAATGAATGCCGATAAATTTTTGAATTTCTTCATGAATGCGACATTTTTTTGTTATTTTATACACGCGGAATTTATTCTGCCGCTTGTTCTTTTAAAATTAAATGAGGAAAACAACCTGTCCTCATTAAAAAAAAAATTGAGAGCCGCTGGAGGGACTTGAACCCCCGACCTGCTGATTACGAATCAGCCGCTATACCGCTAAGCCACAACGGCGCATTTTCAAAATGAAAAAGTGTTTTTAAGTGTCCTTTAAAATATTTAAATGATTCGAAACGGCTTTTTGAAAACCCGGAGGGAACCTGAAGGGAATCCGAAGGGAACCAAAAGGAAAACCGAAAAGAACCCCGAAGGAAAACCGAAAGGAAATCAACGGTTTCATACATTAATTTAATAAGCTTAATCATATTATGCTAAAATAATTTTCATAAAATCAAATAATCATTTCAAATAATTCAAATTCAGGAGACCTAAAATGACATTCAAATCCCTCGGGCCCTCAACCGCCGCCTTTCCGACACCGACATGGGTTATTGCGACATACGACAAGAACGGACGCGCCAACGCGATGACCGCCGCGTGGGGCGGTGTCGCCAATTCAAGCCCCGCCTCTGTTTTTGTGGCGGTCCGGCCGGACAGATACACTTATGAAAACATTCTCATCAAAAGAGAATTTACAATCTGCATCCCGTCGGAAGAGCATGTCAAAGAGGCTGATTATTTCGGCATCGAAAGCGGCAGAGATATCGACAAAATCGAAGCCGCCGGACTGACGGCTGTCAAAGCCGAGAAAGTCAATGCGCCTTACATTGCCGAATTTCCGATGCATTTGGAATGCAGACTGGCGGACAGAATGAATCTCGGTTCCCATTTCGTTATTATCGGGCAAATCGTGGATGTGAAAGCTCGCGAAGAAATCATGGACCACAAAGACAGTATTGAAATTCAAAAGCTGAAACCGATTATCTATTCTCCGACCGACAAAAACTATTACGGCGTCGGAGAAGAGATCGGCAATGCTTTCTCAATCGGCAAAGAGCTCAAAAAGAAATGAAAACGCTGAAACGTTTTACAAAATAAAATCACAAAATCAAAATTAATTATCTCACCTCGAGGGAAAATAATGGATCCCGAATCTGTTTATAAATCCGTTGTCGAAAAGGACAACAAATATGTCATGCCGACATATGGCCGCAAGCCGCTGCTTTTTACGGGCGGTAAAGACTCAACACTCACCGACATTTTCGGAAAGGAGTATATCGACTGCGTTGCCGGTATCGCCGTGAACGCAACCGGATATTCCAATCAGAAACTGATCCGCGCAATTCAGGAACAGGCAGCTTGTCTGATTCATGTTTCCAATTACTACTATAACATTCCGCAAGCGAATTTGGCGGAAAAATTGGTGAGTATCACCGGTCTGTCAAAAGTTTTCTTTTGCAATTCCGGCGCGGAAGCGAATGACGGCGCCATGAAGCTGGCCAAACTTCATACCAAGAAAAACAGTTTCATATCTACCAACAACGCTTTCCACGGCAGAACAATAGGCGCCCTCGGAGCGACGGCCAATATCAAATATCGCGACCCGTTCGTTCCGCTCGTGAAGCCGGCAACTTTTGTTGAATACGGCAACGCACCCGCGATTGAAAAGTCAATTACGTCAGATACCGCCGGCGTCATCCTCGAACCGATTCAAGGTGAGGGAGGCGTTCATGTTTCCAATAAAGAATATTTACAGGAAGTCCGCGAAATCTGTGACAAAAAAGATCTCGTCTTAATCTTTGATGAAGTCCAAACCGGATTCGGCCGTACCGGCAAATGGTTCTGCAAAGACCATTACGGCGTCTTGCCCGACATTCTGACAATGGCCAAAGCCATCGGCGGCGGTCTGCCGTTGGGCGCTTTTGCGGCGCGGGAAGGTTTATCCTTTGAAAAAGGAGAACACGGCACGACATTCGGCGGCAGCCCGCTGGTTTGCGCAGCCTCTTTGGCCGTTATTGAAACGATTGAAGAGCAGAAACTGATTCAAAACGCCGATCAGATGGGCCGGTATTTCGTAGAGAAACTTTCCAAAATGAAACGTGACGACGTTGTCAATATCCGCGGCATGGGTCTGATGATTGGTATTGAGCTGAATCACGAATGCGGTTACTTTATGGATGCGGCCGCCGAGCAGGGCGTTCTCTTAAATGTGACCGCCGGTAATGTTATCCGGCTTCTGCCGCCGCTGACAATTCAGAAAGAAGAAGTAGATCGCGTGGTCGCTGTCATCGAATCGATTCAAAAGAAATGATTTCCAAAGGTTCCAAGGTTTCAGAGGTTCCAAAGGTTCTAAAGGTTCTAAAAGTTTCCAAAATCCACATCGGAGGAATTCCGTGTCTCAAAAAGAAAAAGAGGCTTACGCGTCTTTACTCAATCCGTCCGTTTCCAATGTTCCGGTCTATGTTCCCGGAAAGACAACACCTCAAATCGTTGCCGAATACGGATTGGACCCCAAATCCGTGGTTAAATTGAATTCCAATGAAAATCCGCTCGGCCCGTCTCCCAAAGTGACAAGAGCCGTGGCGGAAGCTGCCGGATCGGCGTCCCTTTATCCGACAGCGGACGCTTCAAATTTAAGACAGGCTTTGACAAGATACACAGGCTTTCCCGTTGAAAATATTGTCGCGTCCGGTCCCGGTATGGACAGTCTGATTGACGCTCTGAACAAACTGTTCATTCGCAAAGGCGATGAAGTGATTCTGCCGGTGCCGACATTTACATATTACGGCATTTCCGCTGCCGGTTTGGGCGGCGTTCCCGTTTGTGTCGGTTTGGAAGCGGATTATTCCCTAAACACGGATAAAATTCTGGGTGCCGTTACCGACCGCACGAAAATTATTTTCTTATGTTCCCCGAACAATCCGACGGGAAATGTTGTTACGGCAGCCGACGTTCAAAAATTGGCGGAACAGGTCAACGCAATTATTTTTATTGACGAAGCCTATGTTGAATTTTCCGAACGGGGGAACCTGTCGGGCTTGGTCAAAAAGTATGAAAACATTGTCATCGGAAGAACTTTTTCCAAAGCTTTTGGGCTTGCCGGTATGCGGATCGGATATGCTCTTGCTCCCGCTTGGATTATTTCAAATCTTCTGCGTGTCCTGCCTCCGTTTTCGGTCAGCATTTTGGCGGAGACGGCGGCTGTCGCGGCGCTGGATGATCTTGATTACATGACGGACGGCGTCAAAACAGTCAGAGAACAGAGAAAAAAGCTGATCGAATCCGTGGCGAAACAAACGCCCTACAAAGCTTATCCGTCGGAAGGCAATTTCATCATCGTTGATGTTTCTCCGAACACGTCAAAAGAAGCCGTTGACGTTTTCCTGAAAAGCGGTGTCATTATCCGCAGTTGTGATTCATTCCAAAACATCGGAAAAAATACAGTTCGAATAACTGTCGGGACAGCCGGTATGAATAAAAAAGTCATGGAGGCATTCGACGCTTTGAAAAAAATTAAAAGGTAATCGCGTCGGTTTTTAATTTTTTGTTTTATTTTTTGTTTAATTTTTTGTTTTATTTTTCATTCAGAATGTCAAAGAACGTGTCGCTTTGCTCTTTATTCTTTTTCCTTTCCTCTATCACTTTTGTTGCCTGATATATTGCATTTTCTTCGGCAACAATCATGGATAATGCGGAACTGAGAGTAAATATAGCCTTTTCGTGTTCATTTTTACTTTTGTGGATATGACCCGGATTAATGTGTAACAAATAGTACCTTTCAAATTCTTGCTTATAGCCCATTTTCTCAAAGTTGTTCTTCATCTTTACTAAGTCAGCATGCACACGTAGCAATTCTTGCTTCTGGATATTGACACCTCCGATTCATGCCGAATTTGATTGAGTTAAGTAAAATGAACTTTCTCATATATTTACAAAAGGCAATGATAAAAGTCTCATCTATAAATGTTCCTTAAATATATTTCGATGTTTTCAAAAAAAAAGAATTTAAATTTACCTTTTTTTCGTTTTTATTAAACATCAGGCGGCTCTGTCAGAATAACTCAAATTTATTTGTTTTAATCTCGTGCTTTGTTTCCCTTCTCTTCCGCCCTTTTAAATTTTCAAAAAAAACAAAAATTTTAAACAATTGTTTGCCAAAAGTATAACAAAATATGTTCAAAATATGTCAATTATTACGTTAAAAAAACAGCAGGGCAATATTTTAATTATTATATTTCGGTTTTGAAAGAATTAAATACTTCTTGTGTCTGATTCTATGTCTGATTCTATGTCTGATTCTCTATCTGATTCTCTATCTGATTCTATGTCTGATTCTCTATCTGATTCTCTGTCTGATTCTCTGTCTGATTCTCTGTCTGATTCTCTGTCTGATTCTCTGATTCAAATCCCGTTCTTCTGAAACCTTCAAATAATTCTGTTTCCTAATTATCTGTCATGCAGGCAAATATCGGCGGAATCGTTCCGCTTTCGACGGTTGATTGGCACGGCCGTTCTTCTTTGGTTATTTTTTTCAACGGCTGCCCGTTCCATTGCGGCTACTGCCATAATTACAGCTTGCTGAACGGGTCCAATCCGGTTGATTTGGAATGGGTGCAAAAAAGGATTATGGAGTCCAAACCTTTTATCAGCGCCGTTGTTTTTTTGGGAGGCGAGCCGCTGCTTCAGGCTGAAGCGGTTGAAAAAATCGCCGGTTTTGTGAAGACGAACGGTCTTCGCGTCGGTATCCATACAAACGGTTTTTACCCGCAGGCCGTTTCAAATTTGATAAATAAAGGATTGGCTGACAAATTTTTCATAGATATCAAAGCTCCGCTAACGCGTTTGTCCTATGAAAAAGTTATCGGTGTCTCCTCTTCTTCCGCCGCGTCAAACATCGGCGAGTCGGTTCGAATCGTTGACCAAAGCCCGTTGGATCTGGAAGTCAAAACAATCGTTTTTCCGGACATCCTCGGCTCCAAAGAGGATATTCGTATGATTGCGCAATGGCTGAATGACAATATCACTCAGAAACAGAAGCTGACTTATGTTCTCGGACAGGGGAAAGGACAAAATTCAAACGATCCCGTTTTTCGAAAAATGTCTTTTTTGTCTCCGGCGGAAATGGATGAATTGGCGAAAACCGCTTTGAGGTATTTAGAAGGCGCAACGGTTGTAACACAAACAGATGAGGAAGGCCGCGTTGAAAAATTTTGACGGTTTTAATTTCCGTTTTTTGATTCTTTGATTCTTTTTTTAGTTTCTTTTTAGTTCTGTTTTGATTCTGTTTTAATTTTGATTGAATCGGTTTAACTTTAATATTTGTGCCCAACTCTTTCAGGTCTGAATCGCAGTTTTTCCGCGGGCGGACGGATGTTAAAACCCCGACAAACGAACGTCTCCCATAGAAAAATTGTGACGAAGCGAAGGGAGCAATTTTATTAATTTTGATAGGGATCAGCCGTCTCGAGACGGTACCATATCGCATCCCGTGCATAACGAACACATCGTTTCAGATTTTTCGGGATGCAGGTCGTATTTTTGAGAGACGCTTTTCTGCATTTCAAATAATTTCAAAAGCCGGTCCTTTGCCGGCCGTTCCATAAAACAGTCTCCTTTTCGGAGAGGGGTTTCAAAAACGGGACGAATGCAGGCAATGACGCCAAGCTGCGCCAGCTTTTCAATCATTTTTTCCATGTCCTCATCGGTTTCACCAAGACCCGCAATGACGTTGCTGTAAACTTTACCTTTTCCGAAGACGTAAACGGCTTCCTCAAGTTCTGAAAAAACATCCGTTTCGGAAAGTCCGGGGCAGATTTCTTGGAATATTTTTGAAGCCGCAACTTCGATGTTGTACTTGACTTCCGAAACGCCGGAACGCTTCAGTCTTTTTGACCCGCCGGGTGTGGGATATATGGAAACGCCGACCGGCACGCCGTATTTGATAATTTCCGGCATCAATTCAAGCACCCGCTCAAGCTCGCCTTCCGGTGTTTTTTCAACGCCCGAAGTAATTGAAATCGCTTTTACGTCCCCTTTTTTAAAAGCGCATTCGATAATTTCAAGGCTTTCTTCTTTCGTTTTTATGTGCCCCGAAAGCTTCGGGACGGAGCAGTATTTGCAGTCGTAAATGCATCTTCCGGAAAGATTGATGTAAGCCTGACCGGGACAATGCGCCAAAGCCGGTTCTATTCTTCCGGTCATAACCGGTTCTTCCGTTCCGGAAATATAAACGGCGGCATTTCCCGAATCATCTGTTTTTCGAATCATGACGGGTGAATTGTTATCAACGCTTAAACGAAGGCGGCGCCCGTTTGAATGGATGAAAACAGACCCATCGCTTCCGGCGCTCGGGCCGGCTGTTGATTTTAAAGTCGGAGGAATCAGATTTTCATCTTCGATGCGGGCCGATCCGATTGAAAGCAAAAGCGCTTTGATTTCAGCCGTCATCGGAATATTTTTTGTCATGATATCATTTTTTAAAATTTGTCGGATAAACATTACAAACAATAATCGGTAGTATTTATAATTAACAAATCCGCCGAAACATAAAAAACTATAAATAGAAGCGTGCCTTTGAACACATTGTAAACCAACATATCCCAGAAGGTTTACAATGAATGAAGACAAATTCGAATCTTCGATTGCATTGACGTTCGAATGATTGTCCGCAAAACGAAACCACCTGTAAAACAAACCATTTGAAAAACAACCAAAAGTGAAAACGGCCAAAAGTGAAAACAGATAAAAACAGCCAAACTGAATCGGTTGTTGTGTGAAATCAACCGATGTTGTTTGACTCCGGTTTCGGCAGTTTTCTCGGGCAATTCCGAGCCAAACCTGCCGAGATCGGAATCAAGTAACGCTTGGTTCTGTACACTAAAAGCAAAACTCCTTGATCGGCTTCCTTAAAAGATGCCGGTCAAAACAAAGTAAACACACCCCTGTAACCCAAAAAAACAATAAAACGAAACAAACAAGAACGAATAAACCAACCCCATAACAGGCGGCAGACAGATTCATTTTGCTCTGCCGCCTTTTTTTTGGTTTATGCCTTTGGTTTATGCCTTTGGTTTATGCCTTTGGTTTATGCCGTATTCCGATGCCTGAAACAACCGCGCGTAAAACACCGCGCATAAAACACCGTGCGTAAAACACCGCGCGTAAAAACGGAAAAATGCGGCCTCTGCTTCGCTTCAGTCGCATTTTTAAAAAATCAGTCGGTTGCGTAATTACCGAAATAGTTTTTAATCAAAATGATCGGCGTTCCTTTGTCGCCGCTGCCGCTGGTCAGGTCGCACAGGCTGCCGAGCAGGTCAACGTAACGGCGGGGCGTTGTGCCCTGCGATTCCATTTTGCCGGAAAGGTCCTGTTTATTTTTAATGCTCTCACGAAGCGCTTTTTGAAGTTCTTCGCCTTTCAAATCCTTGAATTCGTTGTCAGCCAAATACTTCAGCTTCAGTTCATTCGGCGTCCCAAGCAAACCTTTTGTATAACCCGGAGAAACAACCGGGTCGGCCAGTTCCCAAATACCCGCCACGGGGTCCTTAAAAGCGCCATCGCCGTAAACCATGACTTCAACGTGCTTTCCGGTTTTGTCCTTTATCTGTTTTTGAACGGTATTGACAAAAATGTCGCAGTCTTTCGGGAACAATTTGATTCTGTCTTCTGTGGCTTTATTGGCTCCCAAAATGCCGAAATCGGGATTAAAGCCGCTGCCGTCGACCGGCGCGCTTAACAGATCATCCAAACCGTAAACCGTTTCGGCGCCGGCGGCTTTGAGCGTCTTTTTGGTCCGGTTCCGGGTATGAATGTCCGCGGTCAGCATATGCTTTGTAAATTGCAGCGCGGCATGCGGGCGGTTGGCGAAAATCACTTCAATGTTATCGTTTAGACTCTTATAATATTCAATGTAGTCAACGCCGGTCCAAAGATGTGTGGTTTTCTGCCCGAAAGCTTTTCTGAATTCCGCTTCGGTCATGACGTCTTTGTAAGGATCGACGCCGGCTTCATCAATTTGTTCCCAAGTGACGATCTGGTTGCCGACTTCGTCGCCGGGATAACTGAGGACCAGATAAACTTTATCCAGACCCATGGCAATGCCTTTAAGCATAATGGCAAACCGGTTGCGGCTCAAAACCGGAAACAAAACGGCCGCTTCTCCTCCGGGAAATTTGGACCGGACATCTTTGGCCAGCTGCCCGATTGTCGCGTAATTGCCCTGCGTTCTGGCAACAACCGCTTCTGTGACGCCGATAATGTCCCCATCTTCAATATCAAATCCGGAGGACTCGGACGCCTCAATGACGGATTTTGTTACAATTGCTGCCAAATCATCGCCTTCTTTTACGATAGGCGCTTTAATGCCGATGGATTGGGTACCGGTTAATTTCAAAAAGATCACCTGATTTTTGATAATTTTACTGAATTTACTGAAATAGTATTTATGATATTTTAAATTTGATTCATATCAGTTTCGGAAAAAAATACAGAGTCAGAATCGGACCAAAAAAACAATGTCGGATTTTCACATCCGGGCACTGTAATCCATTCCCATATACTTATCGCCTGACTTTAACTCTTCCAACATTTGATTCAATCGCTTCAGCCGCGTTTCATTCTTTTTTGCCCGCGAAATCCAGCCGATGTAATCGTTTTGCTGATAAGGCGGCCGCTTTTCATAAAGGTCAAAAAGACCTGTTTTGGTCAGCGCAATCCGCACATCTTCGGGCATCGGATAAACCGGCCGCTTCAATTTCGATGAATCCGTAAAAATCTCCCCGCAAAACTTGAATGAAAGTTGATATTAAAAATGAAACTGAAACTGATATTAAAAATGAAACTGATATTAGAAATTATAATTGAGAAGCAATCGGAAAATAAAAAATAAATGGGTGAAAAGAGGCGGACACGGGAAGGCGGACACGGGAAGGCGGACACGGGAAGGCGGACACGGGAAGGCGGACACGGGAAGGCGGACACGGGGCGGACACGGGAAGGCGGACACGGGAGAGCGGATATGCGGTGGTCGGAGTTTTCACTCAGAAATAACCGATACCGGAAATATCCGACACTCAGAAATATCCGATTTTGACATTGTGGCTGTAATTCTGAAGCGGCGTCAGCTTGTAATCTTCAAGCAGGACGTCGTATGTATTTTTAACAGGGACGGAGAGCGAGATTTCTTTCGTCCGCCCGTAGCGGCCTTTGCTTACGACGACGGCGTTGATAATGCCGAGCATATCCAGTTCCGACATCAGGTCGGTGACGCGGCGCTGCGTTAAAATATCCATATCAATGGCTTTGCACAGTTTTCTGTAAATATTATACACTTCGCCGGTGGTAATGCTCTGCGTCCCGAGATTTTGATTTTGGGCGCTGATGTTAAGCGTGACAATGCTGAATAAGACCAATTTCGACTGCGTTGGCAGCGTTCGGACCACTTCGACAATGCGGTCAACTTCTATTTTGTCCTGCGCAACGCGGACATGAACTTCGGTCACATATTTTTCTTCGCGGCGCTCGGCGATTTCACCGGAAACGCGAAGCAAATCCAGCGCGCGGCGGGCATCGCCGTGTTCCTGAGCGGCCAATGCGGCGCAGAGCGGGATAACGGACGAATCCAAAACATCTTTGTTGTATGCGATTTCTGCGCGCTGGTAAAGAATATCCCGAATTTGGTCGGCATCATACGGCGGGTAGATGATTTCTTCCTCGCCGAGAGAACTTTTCACGCGGGGGTCTAAAAAGTCGGTAAACTTCAAGTCGTTGGACACACCGATAATGCTGACTTTTGCCCGCTTCAGGCTGGAATTGATACGGGACAAATTGTAAAGCACGTCGTCTCCCTTTTTAACGAGCTTGTCGATTTCGTCCAAAATCACAATCAAAACCTGTTCTTGAGTGTCAAGCACTTCTTTAAACTTTTGGAAAACCTGATCTGTCGGCCAGCCGGTCATCGGAATATCTTCTCCGAACTGACGGGCCAGATTGGCCAAGAGCCGGTATTGCGTGTCGATCACTTCACAGTTGACATAAATAACCGAACATTTCACGCCCATGCGGTCACTCATGTTTTCCAGTTCTTTGCCGACATAGCGGGTCACAGCTGTTTTTCCAGTTCCGGTTTTCCCGTAAATCAATATATTTGAAGGCGTTTCGCCCCGAAGAGCCGAAACCAAAATCGTTGCCAATTCTTCCGTTTGGTTGTCACGATGAACCAAAACGTCAGGCGTATATGAATGCCTCAAAACTTCCTTGTCTTTAAAGATAGATTCGTTTTCAAGCAAACGTGTAAATAATTTGTCTAGGGAGCTTGTCATAAATGTAAATTCTCCTGTGAGATGGATGGCGCGTATCAAACCGCACAAACCGGTGAACCGGTGTTACAAACCATATTATAAACCATATTATAAACGGTACTAAGCGGCATTATAATTACAATCCGATGCAGTATAACTCTATACAGCAAATTCTGATACAGTAAATTCCGTTTTACCGAAAAGTCTTGGAAGGGAGAAGCGTTTGGCTTCTCTTTATTGACCGATACCGTCACGCAGTTATGCAGACAATCATTTGTGTTGTGTGCAACAGGAAATGTTTTTGGGCTCCGTTTTTATTTTCGAATTCCGGCCGATTTAGACGGCGGCTTTTGAATTTTCGAATAAATGTGGCAATATAATTTATTCGATTTATGTGCTTACCGTGCAAGCATGTGCAACTACATCCAATTGAAGTAAAGGTATTAAAACTTATGGGATTGACACCCCTGTGCTTCCGATGGAAAAAGAGAGTCAGTAACCGCATCGAATATATATTTTTGTTTAAAGCCCCGCAAATAATTTTTGAAAAAAATGACGGATATTTCGTATGTAAACCTTCAAAAACCATCATTGGAAACGCTGTCACTGTCTTGTCGGATGTTCATCGGAAACAGGGGGGAGGATAAACAACATTTCAACTGGAAGTTTAAATATCTTTAAAAGACCGGATTTTCAGAATTTAGCACTTGACTGTATCTGAAAATATTAAAAACTTTGTTTTTATCGTTGCTGCTTTAATTTAAATTGTTTTTTTATTAATTCAAAAATAAATTTTTATAATTAAATTCAGGTCATGATTTCACCGAGATTACGGTTATTCTTACCGCGCCCTTTCCGTTTTATTTGATTAGCTTGTCAAAAACATCAATCACTTCATTTATTTTTTCTTCCCGAGCATTTTTGTTTTCATTATTTTCGCTTTCATTAAACACTTCGCTGACGCATCCGCTTAAATGACCGCGCAGGACAATCTTCATCGCTTTTTTTAAAACGGCTGTACTGGCCATGATTTGATAAACAATATCAATACAGTATTTGTCCTCTTCCACCATTTTGATGATACCGTCGATTTGACCGCGCGCCGTTTTCAGCAGGCGGATGACGGCAACTTTATCGGCTCTCATGTTTCTTTCTCTGATTTTCAATTTTCGTTCCGGTTTTCAATTCATTACGGCTTTTCGGGTTTCGTTCCGGCTTTTCAATTTCATTCCGGTTTTCAATTCATTCCGGTTTTCAATTATTTCTTTTCAATTCCATTCATTTTTTTTGAACGGAAACAACAGTATATCCCGCCTTTGTGACGGCTTCCGTCAGAGTTTTTTCATCCGCGTTCCCGCCGGTTTTAACATTCGCCGTTCCCGTTCCCAAATCAACGGCGGATTGGACGCCGGGAAGGGTGTTCAGCGCGGCTTCGACGTGTTTTTTGCAATTGATGCAGCTCATTCCTTCAATTTTCATAACATAGTCCATTTGTTCTTCACCTTCGTTCGTTTCAATTCTTTCTGTTTCAATTCTTTTTGTTTCAATTCTTTCTGTTTCAATTCTTTCCGTTTCAATTGTTTTTTCAATTGTTTTTTCAATTGTTTTTTCAATTTCTTGCGCCGGATCGGCCGTTAAATATTTCGGTTTGAAAAATCTCAGTCTCAAAGCGTTTGTCACAACGAATAAAGAGGACAAACTCATTGCGGCTGCCGCGAAGACGGGATTTAACTTCCAGCCGAGCAGCGGGTAAAAGACACCGGCTGCCAGCGGGATGCCGAGAATGTTGTAGAAAAACGCCCAAAAAAGATTCTGCTTAATATTTCGAATCGTTGCCCGAGACAGCCGAATCGCCGTCACCGCGTCCATTAAATCGCTTTTCATCAAAACGATATCCGCGCTTTCAATGGCGATGTCTGTTCCGGCGCCGACAGCGATACCGACATCCGCGCGCGTCAGCGCCGGCGCATCGTTGATCCCGTCACCGATCATCGCAACCTTTTTGCCGCCGGCTTGCAGCTCTCTGACATTCGCTTCTTTTTCTTGCGGCTGCACGCCGGCAATCACGCGGTCAATTCCGGTCAGGCGCGCAACCGCTTTGGCCGTCCGTTCATTGTCGCCGGTCATCAAAACGACATCCAGTCCCATCTTTTTCAGCTCAGAAACGGCGCGCGCGCTTGTCGGTTTGACCGCGTCGGCAACGACAATCATTCCGAGAAGGCGACCGCCTTTGGAAAAATAAAGAGGCGTCTGCCCGACGTTCGCAATTTCATCGGCAAGCGTTTCAAACGGCAGGATGTCTGCGTCTGCGCCATGTGCTTTCATCATCAGCGCATTTCCGGCGCGAACCGTTTCACCGCCGACAATTGCCAGAATGCCGTGTCCGGCGGTTTGCTTGAAATCGGAAACCGGAAGGTCAAGAATTTTTCCGATGGTGCTTTTTTCAGCTGCGTTCACATCAACCGCGTTCACATCAACCGCGTTCACATCAACCGCGTTCACATCAACCGCATTTTCAGCCGCCTTTTCAATCGTTTTTTCAATCTCCTTTTCAGCCGCCTTTTCAACAATTGCTTTTGCCAAGGGGTGCTCTGACATCTTTTCAACAGCCGCCGCATAGCCGAGGAGTTCATTGTCGCTTATCCCTTCCGCGGGATATATGCCGGTGACTGACGGTTTTCCTTCCGTGACGGTGCCGGTTTTATCCAAAACAACGGTTTTAATCATGTGCGCCGTTTCAATCGTTTCCGCGTTTTTGAACAGCATACCGTTTTCAGCGGCCTTGCCTGTGCCGACCATGATTGCGGTCGGCGTTGCCAGACCAAGCGCGCAGGGGCAGCTGATGACAAGAACAGCAATGCCGACAGAAAGCGCAAAATTCAGCGGATAGCCGAGCAAAAGCCAAACGGCTGCCGCAATAATGGCAACCGCAATAACGGCCGGAACGAAAAAGGCGCTGACACGGTCAGCCAACTTTGAAATCGGCGCTTTGCCGGCGCTTGCTTCTTCCACGAGCCGGATAATCTGCGCAAGCGTTGTGTCTTCCCCGACGCGCTCGGCTTTGATTTTGATGAATCCCGACTTGTTCGCCGTCGCTCCCGTTACACTGTCGCCGACAGTTTTTTCAACCGGGACGCTTTCGCCGGTGATTGCGGATTCGTCAACGGCGGCGAATCCTTCGATGACTGTTCCGTCAACAGGAATATTGTTTCCGGACCGGACAAGAATGATATCACCGACAACAACATCGGAAACCGGAATTTCCGTTTCCGTTCCGTTTCTTTCAACGACCGCTGTTTTTGGTTTCAAATCAATAAGACGGGAGATAGCGTCACCCGTTTTTCTTTTTGAACGGTGTTCCATATATTTTCCGATCGTCACCAATGTCAAAATCATGCCAGCGGATTCAAAATACATATCCATATGATATTGTTCAACCATTGCAAAATCAGAAACGGCAAGTCCGTATCCGATTCGAACAATGGCGTAAATGCTGTAAATAATGGCGGCGGATGAACCGACAGCAATCAAAGTGTCCATTGTCGGCGCGCTTTTGATCAGGCTCTTGAATCCGTGAATGAAGTAAAAGCGATTCAGGTAAGCAATTGCCAATGTCAGCAGCAATTGAACCACGCCGAAAGCGACGGCGTTTTCATGCCCGCTCAAAAAAGACGGCAATGGAAGCCCGACCATGGATCCCATCGCAATGAAGACAAGCGGGATTAGAAAAACGACCGACAAAATCAGCCGCCGCTTCATATCTTTCGCTTCCAAAGCGGCAGGGTTGTTCAGAGAGGCAGGATTGTTCAGAGAGGCAGGGTTGTTCAAAGGGGCAGGGTTGTTCAGAGGGGCAGGGTTGTTCAGAGAGGCAGGGTTGTTCAGAGAGGCAGGGTTGTTCAGAGAGGCAGGATTGTTTAGGTTTATCGAACAATTCTCTCCGGGTCTCGGCGATGCAGCCGTTTTCTTTTCGCCGGCGGCACCGGCATACACGCCGTCAATATACGCGCCGTATCCGGCATTTTCAACCGCGCGAATTATATCAGATTCTCTGAGAACAGTCTCGTCATATTCGACAACCATGGAATTCTGAAGCAGATTGACGGCAACGCTTTGAACGCCGTTTAACTTTCCGGCAGCCTTTTCAACATGGCGGCTGCATGCCGAACATGTCATACCCGTCACATTAAATCTTGTTTTGATCAAAAAGCCCTCGCCTCGCGTTTGCTGTTTATGAAATCCGCCTGTCGTTTTAAAGTGTTAATCTGTTTTTTGTTTAAGTGTTTAAATCCGCTCGCTGTCGTTTTAAAGTGTTAATCCTTTTTGTTAAACATTTCGTTAAACATTTTGTTAAACATTTTGTTAAACGTTTAAATCCGTTTACCATCTTAATTATTATGATACACCACCCCCGAGGGGTGTGTTTGGTGAACAAAAAAAGAAATCAGAATGGGAGATTCCCGCCCGGATTTCCTCCCATTCCTTTTTTCATCATCTTTTGCATATTTCGGCCGCCGCCTTTGCCGGAGAAATTCTTGAAAGCGTTTTGCATCGTTTTATGATATTTCAGGAGCTCGCGGACTTCTTCGGGAGCTCTGCCGGAACCGATCGAAATGCGCTTAATGCGGTTGGGATTGATAATTTTCGGATCGTCGCGCTCGCCGGGGGTCATTGAATCCATGATGACTTTGTAATACTTCATTTTCTCGCCGGTGGCGTCAATGTCTTTATCGGAAAGCTTAGCGCCGCCAAGACCCATCGAGCCAAGCGGCAGCATACTCATGATCTGTTTCAGTGGCCCCATTTTATTCATGGCTTCCAATTGGGCGTACATATCGTTGAGCGTAAACCGCCCCTTCATGATATTGTCAACATCCAGACTTGTTTCTTTCATGGATTCCTGAACTTTTTCAAGAAGAGATTGCAAATCGCCCATGCCGATCAATCTGGAAATGAATCTGTCGGTGTCAAATTTCTCAAAATCGTCCGGCGTTTCGCCGGTACCGATGAAAGCGATCGGCGAGCCGGTTTCGGAAACCGCGGACAGCGCGCCGCCGCCTTTTGCCGTTCCGTCCAACTTCGTAATGATGATTCCGGTCACGTTGACGGCGTCGTTAAAGGCTTTGGCCTGCTGGCCGGCCAGCTGACCGATCGCGGCATCCAATACTAAAAATTTCTGATCGGGTTTGGCGGCTTCGTTGATATCCACCATTTCCTGAATCAAATCCGCTTCCAATGCGTGGCGGCCGGCGGTGTCGATAATTTTGACCTCGTATTTTTCGATGTCCTTCAGTCCGCGCATAACGATGCCGACGGCATCTTTTTCACCTTCTTCGCCGTAGAAGTGAATATTCAATTTCTGACAAAGCGTTTCCAACTGCTGGTACGCGCCGGGGCGGAAGTTGTCGGCGCCAATCACGGCGGCCTTTAATCCTTTCTTTTGGAAGTAACGCGCCAGTTTTGCAACCGATGTCGTTTTACCGCTGCCCTGAAGACCGACCACCATAATTGTCTGAGGCTTGAGTTCGATATTGGCCCCCTGTCCCATAATGGCGACCATTTCCTGATACACGATTTTGACAACGTGTTCGCGCGGATCGGCGCCTTTTTCGGGCGTTTCTTTCAATGATCTTTCTTTAATGCGCTTTGACATACTCATGACAAGCTGAACGTTCACGTCGGATGTCAAAAGCGCGCGCTGAATGTCTTTCACGACTTCATTGACAATGTTTTCATCAATGCGCCCGGCGCCGATCAGCTTTCTTAAAGCGTCTTGGAGGGAATTCCCTAAACTGTCCATGACCATAGTAATAATTTCCTTTTTTCCGGTTAAGATATTTTTGGTATGCTTTGAAAGTTAAAATTCCTTCCGTTCATAAAATTTTATTTCTCAAGATACGGTATGGAAAACAGAGGTGGCACAGAGGCGGCACAGAGGCGGCACAGAGGCGGCACAGAGGCGGCGCAGCAGGCGCAACGCGCCGGCCACAGACGAATCCCACCAATTTCTTCCCATTCCTTCCCATTCCTTTTTACAAATCTATTTATGAATCAAAAACTATTCTAAAAAGTATGAAAACAGGCTTACTTTCGGCTTTGATTTTAATAATAACCGTTGTGGCGGTAACTTTCAGCGGCTGCGTTTCCGTTCCCGGACTGACGGCGGAACCGGAGCCGGAGAGCAATTCCGGTGACGTGTCGGACGTTCTGGAACTGTATGATACGAATGTTTTTGTTCCGTCGGTGAACGGAGAGCAAAAAGTCGTCAGTTCCGGATCTTATTATGTGCTCCCGAAATCGGAGGTGCGTGTTGTCCGGCTTGTCAACGATACGAATCAAATTCAAATTTTGAAAGAGACGGGTCTTTTGGCATTCGGCGACGGCGGGATGAGGGACGTTTACTTCCTGTCGGCGGATAATTTTTCGATGACTTTGGAAGGTATCGAGGCGCTTGAAACAAATCCGGTTCTGATGGATTTGAATTATACCGTCAAACACTCAAACAGGGTGTCTACCGTCAATTTGGACGAAAATTTTTCGGGACTGATCGTTTATACTTACATTCCGAAATCGAACAACGGCAGAATTCTTGTCAATGACGGGGCGGAGGCTGTGCGGATAACACTGCCGGCAGACATGAACACCGGAAACAGATTTTTGGGAACAACGTCATCCACACCAGATATCATAGAAACGGCGGACAGCGGTGAAAAAGTAATGATGTGGAATAAGCCGGTCAGCGCCGTTGCCGTAAAATATTACAGCGAAAATTCGCCGTTTTATATCCTCATCATCTTTTCAATATTGGGCGGCGCAATTATTGCTGTTTGGGTGCGGAACCGGTACCAAATCAAACGGCTGCGCGAAATCACAAAATTTACTGACCCGGATGAAGAAGAAGGTTTCCGAAAACAGAAGAACTGAGACGTGGAATCGTTGAATAAAAGAAAGGAATTAAGGGATTCAATTTATGACAGGCAAAACGCTTCTTCTCGATTTTCAAAACATCTCGGTGATGAAAGACGATAAGCTGATTTTGGATAACATTTCCCTAACGGTCGGCGCTGATGAACATATCGCAATCATCGGGCCGAACGGTTCCGGCAAATCGTCTTTGATCAAGGTGATGACGCGGGAATATTATCCGGTTGATGCGCCGGGTCTTCAAATGAAAATCATGGGCGAAGAGGTTTGGAATATTTTCGACCTGCGCAAACAGATGGGCATTGTGACGACAGACCTTCAAAACATATGCCTTCGCGACATCACCGTTCTTGAGACGGTTTTGTCCGGTTTTTTTTCAAGTATCGGCATTTATGATATTTTTGATGTGACTGTTGAAATGGAAGTGACCGCTCTTGAAATTTTAAAATTTTTAGGTATTTTTCATTTGGCCGACAAGAGTATGACAAAAATATCAACAGGCGAAGCCCGCAAAGCGCTTATCGCCCGGGCGCTGGTTCATGACCCGAAAGCGCTTGTCCTCGATGAGCCGACCAACAGCTTGGATATGAAATCTGTATTCAGTTTCCGCAAAACACTCAGTTCTATTGCCGGCGCCGGCAAAAACATTGTTCTCGTGACGCACGATTTATCGGACATCATTCCCGAAATCTCCCGCGTCATTTTGATTAAAGACGGCAGAATCTTCGCCGACGGCAAAAAAGAAGAGATGCTGACGAATGAAAATCTGACCGCCCTTTTCGGCGTTCCTGTCACGGTTCAAAAACACGGCGAATATTACGCGGCCTTTTGCTGATTTTAACGCAGATTTTAATGCCGATTTAATTTGTTTTTCAATAAATGTGTCACGAAAAGCGAAGCTTGGAAAGTTTAAAAAATTAAAAAAGAAAAAAGCCAGAGAACAAAAAAAGGACAATCCGTTTTGGGGCAGGTAAAACGGATTGGTTTGCAGACTTTGCGTTTGTTAGATTGTTGTGAGGATTTTTGAACAAGTTGTTTTGTACGGAGATTTTCGTTTTTGCTGCTTTTTCAGTGTAATGGCTCACTGAAAATAATCAGGAATTAAACAGAGGACTCAAATTTAAAACAACTTAATTTGAGTTATTTCCTAAATAGTCTCGAATCGTATATATACTTTTTCTTTTTAAAAAACGAAAACGGTTGATTTTATTTTTTGAAGACGAGGTGTTAATGGAATAATTTTGTCATTCAAATATCAAATAAAATTGTGTTTATTAAAAACAAAAAATTTTTCATAAAGGCAAACAATCAAAATCAAACACTCAAAGAGAAAATAAACAAATCAAGAACAGAAAGACCAAAATAAGAACAAAAAGACCAAACTAAAAAAAGAAGGGATAAACAAGAACAGAAGGAACAAATTAAGAACAGAAAGAACAAACAAGAATAGAAGGAACAAATGAAAAAGAATAAATCAGCGGGAAATGATTTTCCCGCTTTTTTCAAATGTTTTTTCTTCGGCCAGCAGACCTTTCAAAGTGTCAGCCAATGAATGAGCCGGCACGATGATTTGTTTCATCGTGTCCCGGTCGCGGATGGTGACCGTCTGCTTTTCAATCGTATCGAAATCGATTGTGATGGAATACGGAATACCGATTTCATCGTTTCTTCTGTAACGTTTGCCGATCGTGCCGGATTCGTCATAGTCGGCCATAATGCCGGAGGCAATGATTTCTTTGAAAAGTTTCTTGGCTGCCGCCGAGAGTTCGGGTTTGCCCATCAGCGGGTGAACAGCCGCCTGATACGGCGCAACAACGTTTTTAAACCGCATGACAATACGGCTTTCCTCTTCCTCTTCATCGCTGCCGGAAGCGCCGGCTGCCTGTCCGGCTGCCTGTCCGGTTGCCGAGCCGGCTGCCGACCCGGATGCCGGCGCCAGCTCTTCTTCGTCATAAGCGTGTTCCATGACACAATAGGTGATTCGGTCAATACCGTAAGACGGCTCAATCACGTGCGGCACGATCGTGCGGCCCGAGATTTTAATGTTTTCCTCACCGAAAGCGACTAAAGTTTTCGGCACTTTGAAGGTTTCACCATCGGCGGTCACTGTGATTTCATCGCCGGCAGACCGAATTTCTTCGGCGCTTAATTGTTTCAAAGCGTCGCCGACTGCTTTTGCTTTTCCTTTGAAAAGCGGGCCGAGTTTTCCCATGTCGGGTTTGACGACAAATCTGTTTTCATAAACCGGCTCGGGGTATTCGATGTAAACGGAAAGCTCCGTCTTGCTCTGTTTGGCGTGGGCGGACAGGTCGTAATCCGTCCGGTCGGCAATGCCGACAACTTCCACCCAGCCGAAACGCTCCGTTTTCACTTCGGCGTCCCAGCAGTCCATCGCGTAGTGCGCCATTTCATCGCAAAGATGCTGGCGGAAGCGAAGGTCCTTGGGATTAATGCCGGCACGGATTAAGAAGTCATTCGTCAGAGCGACGCAGTAAGCCAAAAACTCATGGGCGATGACTCCGCCGGCAACGGCGTCACCGACTGTTTTTCGGATCATTTCACCGTTTTCCTTCATTTGTTCGGCTTGCGGGTAAAGCGTGAGCTCGGTATCCTTATATTTGTCAAAGTTCGGATGGGTTTTCATCTCGGGGTCAACAAAAATTTCACATTCCGCCTGCGTGAATTCGCGAAGTCTTAAAACGCCTTGGCGGGGTGAAATTTCGTTTCGGTAGGATTTGCCGATTTGAATGGCTCCAAACGGCAGCTTTTCGCGATAAAAGCGGGACAGGCGCTGGAAGTCAACAAACATTCCCTGTGCGGTTTCCGGTCTCAAATAACCTTGGCGGCCCGCTCCGGGACCGATTTTTGTTTGGAACATCAGATTAAATTCAAAGGATTTTCCGAGTTGACCGCCGCATTCGGGACAGATAATGCCGTGTTTTTCAATCATTTCGTCCAGCTGATCCGTATTCAGCGCACCGACGCCGGCGATTCCGAGCGCTTCGATCAGATGGTCGGCGCGGAAAGACTGGTTGCAGCCGGCACATTCCGTCAGCGGATCGGAAAAACCGCCGACATGGCCGGACGCGACAAAAATGTCTTCAACACCGATGGTCGGAACTTCGATTTCCATGTACCCTTCGTTTAAAACGTAAAAATCGCGCCAAAGATTTTCGACTTTTCTTTTAACGGTACAGCCTAACGGACCGTAATCAAAAAAGCCGGCGGCTCCGCCGTAGAGCTCAAACGAATTCCAC
>WRDC01000003.1 GCA_009783635.1 Methanimicrococcus sp.
ACAAAGCGACCGGAACACCCGCAAGAGGACCGGAACCGGTGGCTTTTGCGCCTTCGCAGACCGTGATGAACGCGCCCGAATCATCTTTTTTTATTTTTTCAAAGCTCTCGGCAACCGCTTTGCCGCCGGTTTTTTTGAATTCTGAAATGGTTTTTGTCATATTTTCCCTCTTTTCATTGAATTTTGATTTTTCGGGACCGTGTTACAAAATCCGGGGAATCTTGAAGGATGTTTCATAAACATCCGGCGCATTTTTAAGAGCGTCTTCGACACTCATGGAGGGGACAACGGCGTCTTTTCTGAGAACCGTGGTCAAACGGGACGGATTGACGGTCTTTTGAACGCCCGCTGTCGGTGCATCCGCAATAACGGCATAATATTCCAATTTCTTGTTGATTTTGCCTTGAAATTCCGAAATGTCCTTCTCTTCGACTGCAATTCGGGCGACCCAAGCAAGCTCTTTCGTTTCATCTTTTTGAATCATTCAACTACCCCTTATGCGATTTGATCAAATTCACAATGGGTTATAATATGTTTTTAATGATATTTTAAGTGTGTTTTAAGTGTGTCGGTTATTCAATAAAAGATTATGTATACATATTTTTTTGCTCATGATTATTCATAGAACATGATGAGCAAGACAAAAGAAGCCGGTTCTGTCAAATTTAGGATTGAGCCATGATTTTGATAATATTTTGAAGGAAAAGCAAAACGCCCCTTTCCGAGAACCGAAAAAACAAATCCGAGAAAACCGGCGTTTGTGCCTGTTTTAATTGAAAAAGAAAATGAGCGCCGTTCTTTAAAAATATCAATAACTTTGTTTTCAATGTTTTTATGTTTTAACGTTTTTATGTTTAATGTTTTTATGTTTAATGTTTTTAATGTTTTTACAACTGATTCAAAAGGTTTTATATCACATTGAAATAAAACAGCTATAAATTATGTCATCGGACGATGTATTTGCGGGAAGCCGATTTCTCGGCAAGGATTTCATGAAAAAATCCAAAATTCCGGATTCTTCTTTTGTAGTTGCTTCTGTCGAAGCCGGAAATACAACGACGAAATGCATTATCAGCGCAACCGATATGAAAACCGGAAAAACCGAAATCGTTGGCCGATGCGTTCGTTTAACGCGAGAAGTCCGGGCCCCTGCCGGAGACGAAAAAATCTTCGGGGAAACAATTGGCGGAACGCCGCTGACAACGGAATCGCTTGCGGAATTTGTCAGGGACACAATTCGGCAAGCTCTTTTTGAGAATAACTTAACCGTTAACGATATTCATTTTGTTGTCCGTTCCACAGGCGTGACGGTCGAAACGGGAGAAGGATTGGAAATGATCATCCTGTCTCTGGCAAACGGATGTCTGCTGGCCGGATTTGCGCCGCGGAAAATGACGGGATATTTGAGTTTGGAAAAAATGCCCGAAAAGTTAAGGGCTTACTCACATTTAGACCGCGTTTATTTTGACGGCGCGGTTGCCGGTGTCCTCCCGCCGGCCGGTTTTTTGGGAAGCGTCGTTTCAAACGAAATGGAAGGAGAATTGGCGCTGGCCGGCTTAAAAGAAGCCGGAAAACATAAGGATTCGGATTTCAGAAATCCCTGCATCGCAATTGATATGGGAACAACATTGTCGGGAAGAATTGCGGATGACTCGAAACCGTATGCGAAAACAATCGGCAACTTCTGCGGTTACGCCGGCGCAATCGTTGACGCGCTGGTCCAAAAGACGGATTGGAGCGCCAAAAGCGCTTTTGAATATTTTAATATGCATCAGGAAATCCGGCCGGTTTATCCCTCCAAAAACATCATTGACGGCGTCTTAAAAGAAGCGATGGAAATTATCAGGATTACGGAAATCCCGCCCGGCCGGAAACAATTCGGCCCGTTTGCCGTGAACAGCGAAGAAGCAAAAAAAGCCGGCCTGACTCTCTTCGGATGCGACATCGGTGAAAACGGCTCCGGCCTTTCGGGATTAGCCGAAATCGGAGCCCGGCTTTACGGAAAAAGCGATACGGCTCCCGAAAGAATCGGAAATATCATGGCGGCGGCCGACGAAATTATGTCGGAAGTAACGGTTTCTCTCATCAGCCGGATCCGGGAAGCCGGACTGCTTTAGGAAGACGCCAAAATCGGAATAACCGGCCGCGCCGGAATCACCGGAAACAAACCGGCTTTGACGTTAGAGAAATTGAACAAAATGAAAATAATGCCGGCGCCCGAAGAAAATGTTCTTTTCGCCGAAGACGGGCTGGCGCGCGGCGCCGCCGTGATGGCGCGGTGCATGAATTCTCTCGGCTGTCCGAACAATCCCATCAGCGGCAACCGCGGCGGGAAATGTATCATGCGGGAGAGGCAAACGCTTCAAAACGGCGGGAACTGAAAAACACAGCCGGCACGAAATAAGAAAGCACCGAGAACGATCGCGGCAAAATGAAAAAATGCCGAGAACATACCGCGGCAAAATGAGAAAATAAAAGGAATCAGCCGGCTCCGCCGGGAGCATCGCGGCTTTCGACGTTTTGAAGGGATTCCACAGCCTCTTCTTGAATGCGGATTTTTTCTTCGATATCGGCTTCCAAGTCTCTTCTTTTGGCTTCTTTCTTGAAAAATTCGCCGGTCAGTTCCAAAAAGTCAATTTTGTAATAAAGTTCCGTTGAACTCAAAAAGGCCCAAACGCCTTCCTCATCTTCCATCATTTCAAGAATTTCACCAACGGTCCCCGTGTTGATGTACTTGACAAAATCCCCGACTTTGATATTTCTGCCGTGGATATCGACAGTCTGAAGCTTTGACATGAAAATGGGAATGTCGTTGGAGTTTAATAAAGTTGTGTCTCTGAAACTCTCGCCGGCAATAAAATAAAACTTCCAAAAGTTCTTTGTTTTCCTCATTGACCATTAATTTTTTTTATAATCATTTGGTTTTTATATCTCTTCTTTCATTCATTTTTGCAGCTATATTCATTTTCATCATTTCATTCATTTTTCATTTCAATGGATGATAAATCAAGGAGCATTTTGTTTATGCCTTACTGGAATCACGAAATCGAGACGATGGATCCGAAAGATCTGCGTCAAATGCAAAGCGAAAAGCTGGTCAAGCTTGTTGAGTATGTTTATTCCAACTCTCCTTTTTACAAAAAGCGCTTTGACGAATTCGGCGTCAAACCACAAGACATTCAGTCAATTGATGATATCGGAAAACTGCCTTTCACATTCAAGCGGGACTTAAGGGACACTTATCCGACCGGAATGTTCTGTGTGCCCAATACGAAAATTATCCGCTTTCACGCTTCTTCCGGAACAACCGGAAAACCGACGGTCGTCGGCTACACACAAAATGATTTAGACAACTGGTCCGAATCTCTCGCCCGCGGCATGACTTCTATCGGCCTTTGCCAAGATGACAGGATTCAAATCAGCTACGGCTACGGTTTATTCACGGGCGGTTTGGGCATTCATTACGGTTCCGAAAAAATCGGCGCGGCAACGCTTCCGGTAAGCTCCGGCAATACCGAGCGCCAGATTTCGCTGATGAAAGACTTGGATGTCACAGCCGTCTGCTGTACGCCTTCTTATTTCTCTTACCTGATCGAAGAAGCCGAGCGGACGGGCTGCAGCATTAAAAATCAAACGAAACTCCGCATCGGCATTTTCGGCGCCGAGCCGTGGTCTGAGTCTCTCCGAAAACGCATTGAAGAACGTTCCGGCATCAAAGCCTACGATGTCTTCGGAACATCCGAACTCAGCGGCCCGCTGTTCACGGAATGCGCCGAACAGAAAGGGATGCACATCTGGGCGGATATGTTCCTCTTTGAAATTTTGGACCCCGAGACGAACGAGCCCGTCAAAGACGGCGAAACCGGCGAGATGGTCGTGACAACCCTTTCCAAAGAAGCGCTGCCGCTCATCCGTTACCGCGTCGGTGATTTGGCTTCCGTTGAAACCGAAATCTGCAACTGCGGCCGTACCCACCCGCGCCTGATGCGGCTGAAAGGGCGCGCCGACGACATGGTCATTGTGCGCGGCATCAATGTTTTCCCGGGTCAGGTGGAATATGTTTTGGTTAAGTTCCCCCAAGTGTCGCCGCATTTCATGATTGTGATCGACCGCGAGGGCGAACTGGACCGTATGATTGTTCAGGTGGAACTGGTGGACATGGCCTCTGACAAGCTGGATGACTTTTATAAACTCAAATCCAAGATCGAACATGAATTCAAATCCGTTCTCGGCCTCTATGCCGAAGTCGAATTTGTCGGCCACGGAACGATTCCGCGTTCGGAAGGAAAAGCAAAGAGAGTGACGGACAAACGTCAATATTAAAACGGTTAAAGACGGTGAATCAGACTTTTAAGACTGAATAATTTATAAAACAGCAGGACATTTATTGAAACAAGAATTTATATTTCAAATCCGCAGGAAGTGATTCTATGACAAAAACAATTAAACAAATCTCTCTTTTCGCAGAAAACAAAGCCGGCCGTCTTCTGAAAATTGCCGATGTTTTGGGAAAAGAAGGTATCAATATCCGCGCCTTTACCATTGCCGAGTCGGGTGATTTCGGTATTATTCGTCTCATTGTTGACAAACCGGATCAGGCGCATGATGTTTTTAAGAAGGAAGGGTTCACAGTCTCTGAAACTGATATTATCGGCATCGAAATCGATGACATTCCCGGCGCGCTCCGCGGCATCGCCGCTCTTTTCGCCAACGGAAACATCAATATCGATTATTCCTACGCTTTCATCGGCCGCAACCAAAAGGCGATTTTGATTGTCCGCGTCAGTGATTTGGAAGGAGCTCTCGCATACCTGAAAGACAAAGACATTCATTTGTTGGAAATCAGCGACCTGCTTTAATCAAAGCGAGCACCAGCTTCTTTCTTTTTTGTTTTTTGTTTTTATAACCGCTGCGGTTGTTTTTATGACCCCGAAATCAGATTCTTGGATAAGCAAACGCGGCGGTACCCATACAACGATTATCGGTGATCGCAAAGGCCGAAAAATTGCGTCGGTCATCTCTTCCCATGAAGCCGTTAAAAAAATCATTCCCGGGATTATTCAAAGCAAAGGTCCTTCCGGCGGTTCTTTTCGGGCAAAGGTTCTGCGCCCCGACGCCCGCGGCAACCTCCGGCTCTTGTTTACGCAGGGAACAAGTTATCAGGAAATTATTTTGGTGACGACGGCGGGGGACATTGCGGAAGGAGAAGCGATTTCGGATGAGCTGAACGCTTTGATTGAAAAAGAATTAAAAGAGTGAGGAATCAAATTTTGATTTATTTGGGCGTTGACCACGGAACAAGCGCTGTCCGGTTCGCGGTTATGGAAGATGAGACAGCCCGTTTCTTTGAAATTCAAAGAGAAGCGGCCGGCCGAATGACGCTTGAAGAACTTCGGGCATACATTGAAAATCATTTGTGTATGCCGTTTTCAGAGATTGATTTGGCCTGTTTGACTTATTCGATGGGCGACGGTATTTCTCAAATCGAAGACTTGCGTTTTGTCAAAAACCGCGGCGTTCTTGACACATCCGGCATCGGCGAAGTAAAAAACGCCGGCACAAAGGTTTTTGACATTTTCGCTCAAGACGTCTGCCCCGCCATTCTTTTGCCGGGCCTTCACCAAAACAATCCCGTCACCGACCCGCGGATGCAACATTTTTCCCATCAGGCGAGCCCGGAAAAAATCGCTGCCGCTTATCACGCTTCATCGCTGGGCTACCGCCGTTTCATTCTCTCGGACATCGGCTCAAACACGGTGACGCTGGCCGTTTCCGACGGGAAAATCCTCGGCGCCGTCGATGCCGCAATTTTCGCCCCGGGCCGCCGCCAAGGGCCGCTGGATGTCAGAGCCATTCGCGGCATTGACGCCGGCCGCCAAACGGCCAACGAAGCTTTTTCAAATGCCGGAGTCGGCAATGATATTCAAAAACTCGCTTTCTTCGCGGCCATGGAAATCTCGGCGCTTGATGTTTTGATGAAAGATTACGATGTTGAGGATTACGCCATTTTAATCGCGGGCAGCGGCGGTGAAAACAAAGACGTTCGGCGCGAAGTCAGCCGGCTGCTTCGAAAACCGGCCGAATCCGTCGGAAAATGGGCGGCGTCTCTCGGCTGCGCTGAAATTGCGCAAGCCGTCATTTTTAAAACAGATTCGGTTTTCGGAATTCCGGTCAATTTCAACCGAAAATCATGACCAAAGCAAACAAAGGCTACGTTTTTTTAACGTTTGGACTCCCAGTCGGAAAGAAAAAGAAAAGTTGCGGCCAAAGCGAAGCGAAAGCCGCATTTTTAAGCGCTCGGCTCCAAGCCGGAAAGAAAAAGAAAAAGAAAAGTTGCGACCAAAGCGAAGCGAAGGCCGCATTTTTAAGAACTCGGACACCGAGTCGGAAAGAAAAAGGGTTGCGGCCAAAGCAAAGGCCGCAGTTTTTTTAAAAATCATTTTTTACGGAATTTGGCTTTAAAGTCGTCAACGATATCTCCCGCAACGATCTTGTAGTTCTCTTTTGTCGCGCCTTTCACGCCGAAGAGGTAAGCGACAGCGCCGACAATCACAATCACGATAATGCCGGCGACGGCCAGAATGCCGTAAACGATCGTCGACAAGCCGGAGAACGAGCCGAAGAGTTTTGACTCACCGACGGAGACGGAAGACATATGCGAAGGCAGGTTGATCACTCTGTTGCTGTCTTCTTCCATCAATGTAAGCGTGTAAGAACCTTCAGCGGGCGGTTTAACAGATAAGGTAACGCTCTTGGTTTTATTCACGTTCACGGAAACCGTCTTTGAATCTTCGGCAATGACCGCTCCGCTGCTGTCCCTCAAAACAAGTTTCACGGTATGAGAGCCGTCTTCAACGCCGACGTTTGTTGCGTCAAATGTCAGTTTGATGTTGGATTTCGCGGTCGGAGAGTCCGGTTTCATTTGGAAGCCGCTGTAATTGAACGCGTCTTTCTGAGTCACGGAAATATCTCTGGTCGCGTTGATGTAACCGGATTTAGAGGCTTGGATCGTAAAACTACCGGGGGAATTGAATGTGTAAGACAATTCGCCGGCGGAGTTCGTCCGGCCGATTTCCTCGCTGCTGAGCCTGATGGTGACATCGGAGACGGCTGAGCCGTTCAATGAATCCGTCACTTTGATCGTTCCGGTCGTGCCGAAGGTCAGATTGGTATCGGGCATAACCGTAATAACCATATTCAGAAGCTTTTCGTCAACGATTAACGTTTCGTTTCCGCTGACATAACCTGTTTTGTCAGCTGTCACTCTGTAAGTGCCGTGCATACTTGTGGAATAGCCGATCTGACCGGATGAATTCGTTGTGCCGATGCTGGAGTTGTTGACACTGACGGTAACGCCTTCAAGGGTTGTGCCGCGGTCATTGACCGTAATGGTAATATAATCTCCCGCAACCGGTCTGTTCGGAGAGAATTCAATTTTCAGAGGGCTGTCGGAGCCAATCACTTTTTCAACGCACGGAGCAAATCTCAATGTGTCGTTGTCGCCGACTTTGAAGTATATGGAATCGTTGCCGACCTTCATTAAATCGACATCGTTGCCGGCTGACAGAGTAATTGATTCGTTGCTTTTCATATTGAAGCCTGTGGGGGTGTAATCTTCAACCACCATTTTACCATATTTGGCACCCCGTTCCAGTTTTGTCAGCTGGTCAGACGCTTGGAAAATACCGGAAATGGAAATCAAACTGCTTTCGGTACCCATGAAAACGCTGTCAACGTGAACTTTAACAAGCTCAACCTTCGTGTTGCTTATGTTTCTCTCATAAACATAATCGTCTCCGCTTCGGACAATACCTTCATCGACCTTTCTGCCGTCTTTTTCCAGCACAAAGTACGCGCTGTTTCCGTTAATATTGATTTGGTCGATTCTTATGGCATAACCCTCTTCAAGGGTGATGTACTGACCGACGCGCATCATGCGCTTTTCGTCTTCATCGATTAAAACTTTGGACAAATTGCCGCTTTTGATCAGGCTGCCGTTAATGCCCGCAAAATACTTCTCGCCCATAAAACCGATAACATCATATTCATTCCAGCCACCGTATTTATAACTGACAGTGGTTACGTTTGACGTATACACCACATCGCCGCTGGCGATCCTGCGGGAAGAGTTGCTAAGAGTTGTGTGGTTAAGAATGGTAATCCTTTCCGAATCACTGATATCATCGTTGATGTCGTAATAGAATCCTTCAAAGTTCATAGGCGTCCATTCGTAGACGATATAATCATCGTTCGCGAAATCGGACACGGTTCCGCGGATTTCATAAGTTCCCGGGTCGGTGTATTCGATTATCGGCGCGAATCTGAGTGTGGCGCTGTCCGCAACGATGAATTTCATTTTTCCCATCAAAGTGATTTCAGAGTCTTGGCTTAAGCTGACACTTTCAAAGTTTTCCATGGTAATGATGCCGCCGGCAACACTTTTGATTTCCATCTTGCCGATTTTTGTTCCGCTTTCAAGTTTGGTCAAGTTGTCGGAAACCTGAAAAATCCCGTCAATCGAAACGAGACTGCTCTCTGTGCCCATGAAAACATTGCTGACATGAACACGAATCAACGTGAAATTGGTACGGCCGGCTGAGATATTATAACTGAAATCACCGCCGGTGCCTGCATTGACAATTCCGCTGCCGACCTGTTTGCCGTCTTTCATAACAACCAAAAAGGCGGAAGAACCCTGCGTGTTGATTTGATTGATTTCGACCGAATAGCCTTCTTCGAGAGCGATGACTTGACCGACGCGGTAGTTTTTGCTTACATTATCGTCAATCAAAACTTTGGACAAATTACCGTTGCTCATCAGACTGCTGCTGCCGGAGCCGGCATAGTATTTGTCTCCCATGAATCCGACAATGGAATAATTGCCCCATCTGTCATACGCGTAGCTGACGTTCGAAGCCGTTGTCGTGTAGGAGATATTGCCGCTTCCGATAGAGCGACCAATATTTTTAATAGTCATTGATTCGCTGCCGTATCCGGTATCCAAATCATAATAGAAGCCGGCAAAGCTGCGCGCGTCCCACGTGTATGTGGTTGGCATACCATCCTGCCAGATACGGTTGCCGGTGGATTTTTCAGTGACGGACAGGTTCCAACTCAGGTTTTGTTGGAGACTTGGAGTAGTATCATCCGTAATTTTCAGCTTCAAATAGTATTGACCGGTTTTGGAAGGTTTCCATGAAAATTCACTCATAGTAGAATTAAGGGTTGTTTCAGTTTTGACAGTCTCATTGGTGCCGGAATTGTCATAAAGCAGTGTCCATTCAAATTTCGAGGCGCTTGTTGTTGTCAAATTTAATTTAAAAGTTGTTGCATTTTCAATACTGAAATTGCCTTGATCCTCGCCTTTAGAGAAATTATAGTAATCTCCGGGGACGAATGAACCTGGAATTATAAGTTCAGCAAAATCAGTAGTTGCCGTGTTTGTTTTCCACAAACTTCGTGTTGTATTCGGAGTAGGAGAGAGCTCGCTCACTCCGCGAACATATAAAGTATATTGGGTGTTCGGGTCCAATCCATTAATATCGATAGGACTGACTGTTGTATTGTTGTCGTCAATTACAGTATAAGGAGGGAGGGTTTCAACGACAATATATTCATAAAAAGGCCATCCGGATGTAGTAAAAGTCCAAGTAATAGAATCTGATGAAATGGCGGAGGCGGGAGGCGAATTTATGGTTGGTGCAGATGCAAGTGAAAAAGTCGTATTTGAGCTGCTAGTTACATTTGATGAATCATCGAAATTGAACCGGAATGCAAAGTTGCTTATTGCATTACCGTTAACCGGATAAGCTGAGTAAGGAGCAGTGATGGGTTCCCAACCAGAACCATTATAGAGTTGCAAAGCAACATTTGCATCTAAAGTTCCATCTAATTCCAAAGTAATACTGAAATTATTTAGGTCAGTAATATCCGTTTCTGTTGAAAAGGAGGTAATGTTGGGAGCAAGCATATATAAATCAAAGCCGTCTGACCCTGCCCCATCATCAACTGTTGCGACATAAACTGTGCCTGTGGTTAAAGAATAACCTGAAATCGTGGGAATGCTATAGTCAATATCAACATCAGTTCCAATTACTGTATAAGGGGTACCACCGTCAAAAATAACATCGAACGTAATACCGAGAGAACCGGTGGCATCTCCCTTCCAAGTAATATCCACATCATAATTTATTCCATTATCAGTCACAATTATCTGAACATCTCTCACTTCTGCGCTTGCCGTTCCGATTAAAGCGAACAGAACAAGCAAAACCGCGATGTATTTCAATATTTTTTTCATAGTTTGTTTCCTTATCTTGAATTATAGGTAAAAATGTGTGAAATTTTCCTAAATTTTTACTTGAAGTAAAAACAGATAATTTATTTAAAGACCCGTTATTTATTATATATATTTTTTGAATGAATCGTATCCCTTTTTAAGAAGCGGCCGCCTGATTTGTTCAGAGCGGGATTGTCGAAATATGACGGTTTCAGATTCGGCAATTGCCTTTCCGATGATTGTGAACCGGCACGGATACCGGCCGGATTTCCCGTCTGAGGGGAGTTTGTTGAAATCCGGGGCGCAGCTTTCATTATATGTTCTGAAAATCTCTTCGACTTCTCCGATTTTATCGGGAGAGACGGTAAACAAAAGCTCATAATCCCCGCCCGTATACAGCGCGTTTTGAAGAAGGAGAGCTTGGGCGTCCCGGGCGTCCTCTAAATGCCCGTTATCGTTGTTTTGCGTTTTTATGTCCTGTAAAACTCTTTTTTCCAAAATCTCCAAAGCTTCAGGGTCAGCCGCGCTCAGAAGGGCTTGTTCGCTGATTTCAAAGCCGGCGCCGGAAAGCGATGACAGTTCATGAACGGAAAATGCCAAGCCGTCGCTCGTGTCGATCATAGATGTGACGGCGCCGCTTTTTGAAAGCATCAAACCCTCCGCGATTCGCGGGAACGGTTCCGTCAGGTTTTTGATAAAAGAATCCGACACGGAAACAGCCGTTTCGATGTCATTGAGTAAAAGTGAGAGAGCCACGCCCGCAGAGCCGGGCGCGCCCGTAACGCAAAGCAAATCTCCGGAAACGGCGTGTTTCCTGAAGGTCAAATTTTTATTTTCGGAAATGCCGACCACCGTTCCCGTAATTGTCAGCTCTTCACAAAATTCGGTGTCGCCGCCGACAACTTCGCCGCCGAAAAATGAAACGGCGTCTTGGATGCCCTGCGCCAGAGTTTTCGCGTCCGTCAGCGTAAATCCGGCGGGAAGACCGGCCGAAAACAAAAAGGCAACGGGTTTAGACCCCATCGCCGCCAAATCGCTGAGATTCACGGCGGCGGCCATCCATCCCTTTTGCCAAGGGGTCATCGATTTCGGGAAATCGGAAGATTCGCGAACCGTATCCGTACTGAAAGTCAAGGATTCGGCGGATAAATCGCGGCAGAAAGAATCCAGACGGACGGCGGCACAATCATCAAATTCGGAACCGGAAAGCAACGGCTTCTCAAACATTTGAAAAACGCGGGAAAAAACGCGGATAAAATCTTTCTCGACCGGTTCCTCTTTCGACAAAGGCTCATCCGAAAGCGAAGAGGATTTTCTCATTATTGCAACACCCGGCCGTTTATACTCAACAAAAAAATTGCGGCCAAAGCAAAGCGGGGGCCGCAATTTTTATTTTCTCAATTATCAGAGTTCGGGTCTTTTGTCCAGCGGCACATAAGGCTGCGGCTCGCCAATGGCATTGTATGCGGGGCGGATGATTTTACCGGAATTGATCAATTCTTCCAGCCGGTGCGCGCTCCAGCCGGCCATTCGGCTGATTGCAAAAATAGGTGTGTAGAGCTGCAGCGGCAGGTCAAGCATACTGTACACGAAACCGCTGTAAAAGTCGATGTTTGCGGAAACGCCTTTGTAAATTTTCTTTTCCTGACCGATGATAATGGGCGCTAAACGCTCCACCATTGAATAAAGCAGGAATTCATCGGTTCTGCCTTTTTCAACGGAAAGCTTCTCAACGAACTGTTTGAAAATGTCGGCTCGCGGGTCGTTTAAAGAATAAACGGCGTGACCGATTCCGTAAATTAAACCGGCTTTGTCAAAGGCGTCTTTGTTCAAAAGCGCCCGAAGGTAGCTGCCGACTTCTTCTTCGCTGGTCCAGTCATTCACATTGGATTTCATGTCTTCAAACATTTTGACGACTTTAATGTTGGCGCCGCCGTGTTTGGGACCTTTCAAACTGCCGAGAGCAGCGGCGGTTGCCGAGAACGTATCCGTTCCGGAAGAGCTGACCACGCGGCAGGTAAATGTCGAATTGTTGCCGCCGCCGTGTTCGGCGTGGAGCACCAGCGCCAAGTCCAAAAGGCGGGCTTCAAGCTCCGTATACTTGCTGTCGGGGCGAAGAACATACAAAATGTTTTCGGCGGTCGACAATTCCGGCTGCGGGGCGTGAATAAATAAGCTGTTGTTTTCGTGTACGTGGCTGTAAGCCTGATAACCGTAAACGGCAAACAACGGTACGAGCGCGATGAGTTCCAAACATTGGCGCAGCACATTCGGGATATCCGTACTGTCCGGTTCAGGGTCATAAGCGTAAAGTGTCAAAACACTGCGCGAAAGGGTATTCATCATGTCCGCGCTGGGCGCTTTCATGATGATGTCGCGGACAAAATTTGTCGGCAGCGATCTGTAATATCCGAGGAGTTTTTGGAATTCGGCCAGCTGGGATTTGGACGGCAGCGTTCCGAACAATAACAAGTAGACAACTTCTTCAAATCCGAACCGCTGCTCTGAGACAAAGCCGTCGATAAGGTCATTGATATCAATGCCGCGGTAAAGGAGCCGGCCTTTGGTGTGCTCCGGTTTTTCTTTGGTCGGGCGGCCGGACTGGACATCGCTGATTTCGGTCAGGCCGGTCAAAACGCCGACGCCGTCAGAATCACGAAGTCCCCGATTAACGTTATATTTGACGAAGAGTTCCGGATCAATTGAACTGTGGGCCACGCAAAGCTCGGCGAGCCTTTCAATCTCAATCTTTTTCCCAAGTTCGGCTTCTTCGGGAGATTTTTCCTTTTTGCCTTCCGCCGTTTTCCCACTCTTTTTGACATCTTCAACCGGTTTTTTGCCGGTCCCGAACTCTTCAAGTTCGATTGTGTTTTCCGTGTTTTTTCCTTCCCCCATAACGTACCCCCCATCTTTTCAATTTTTGATATTTTTTCAGTTTTTAAAAAGAAGACTTCAAAAAAGATTCTAAAATCCGAAGTTTATCATTTTGACATTTCACTGAAATTTTTAAAAGTGAATTATGCCTTCATTTTTGCAATAAAAGGACGAGTTCAAAACGTGATAGGAATTCATCAGATAAAACTCCTTTGTTAGCTTCGCATTTTTGTTACATTTGTTTACATATTTTTTACTTTTCAGCCGATTTAGCGCGAAAAGTTTAAAAGATTCGTTGTTTTCGCGCAAATTAACTTTTCACGCAATTAGACTTTTCGCGCAAATTTAGACTTTTCACGCATGAAGCGCTTTTCACGCAAATTAGACTTTTCGCGCATGAAGCGCTTTTCGTACAAAGCCTCCAATCGCAAAACGCTTATATAGAAGTTCAATCATGTTTATCTTGCAGTTTTTCGAATTGTCCGAATAAATGATGCCTTTTGATTGCATTTTTCGGCGAAGGATGAACGGAATTTCAAGAGTGGTTTTGACCCGGGAGAAATCATCCGTTTTGGAATGTTAAGCAATTTTCGGAAAAACGATGTGTGACAAATAAGGTTCTTCAAAATGAAGAGGAATCACATTTTCAAAAAATGAAAATAACATTTGTCAAAAATGAACAATTCATTTGTTTCCCATAACTTGAAAAAGCGGGATTGAAGCTTATTTTCAATGATTATGATGTTGCAGGTGATGACTTTATCCATTTTCGGCAAATTCGGCCGATAATGATACGATACATTACTCTAATCATTACTCTAATCATTACTCTAATCATTACTCTAATACAAATAAGGAGACATCATATGTCAGGACAACCCATTTTTATTTTAAAAGACGGAAGCAAGCGCACCCGCGGAAGAGATGCGCAGAGCAACAACATTATGGCAGCAAAAGCTGTCGCGGAAGCAGTCAGAATAACACTCGGCCCCAAAGGTATGGACAAAATGCTTGTCGACTCCATGGGCGATGTGACGATCACAAACGACGGCGCCACCATTTTGAAAGAAATGGACATTGAGCACCCGGCCGCGAAAATGATTGTTGAAGTTTCCAAAACTCAGGATGAAGAAGTCGGCGACGGTACCACCAGCGCAGCCGTTGTTGCCGGCGAACTTTTGAAGAAGGCCGAAGACCTCATTGACATGGACATCCACCCGACCGTTATCGCGTCCGGTTACAGGCTGGCCGCCGCAAAAGCCGTTGAACTCGTTCAGGGGCTCGCCAAAGACGTCGATGAAAACGACAGAGACCTTTTAATCAGCATTGCCAGCACCGCGATCACCGGTAAAGGCGCCGAATCCGCAAAAGCGCTTCTCGCACAGATTTCCGTTGACGCCGTCACAAGCGTTGTGGACATCGTTGACGGCAAAAAGCGGGTTGACAGAGAGCAGATCGATGTCGTTAAAAAGGTCGGCGGCCGCATCGAAGATTCTGAGCTCATTAAAGGAATGATCATTGACAAAGAGCGTGTCCACAGCAATATGCCCGAAGTCGTCAAGGATGCCAAAATTCTTCTTTTAAACGAAGCAATCGAGCTCAAAGACACCGAAATCAACGCCGAAATTTCCATCACCTCACCCGACCAGCTCCAGCTTTTCCTCGACCAGGAAGAAGCAATGATTAAAGCCACCGTTGACAAAGTCGTTCAAAGCGGCGCAACGGTTGTTTTCGTTCAAAAAGGCGTGGACGACATGGCTCAGCACTTTTTGGCCAAGGCAGGACTCATGGTTGTCCGCCGTGTGAAGAAGAGTGACGTTGAAAAGCTTGCCAGAGCGACAGGCGCGTCCATGATTACCAACTTTGACGAAATTACCGAATCCGACCTCGGCTACGCCGCGCTCGTTGAAGAAAGGAAAGTTTCCGGCGACGCGATGATTTTTGTCACCGGCTGCGAGAACCCGAAATCCGTTTCCATTTTCCTCCGCGGCGGCACAGACCACGTGGTTGACAGCATTGAAACCGCTCTTGAAGACTCTCTCCGGGTCGTCGGCGTTGTTATCGAAGACAACAAACTCGTTGCCGGCGGCGGCTCACCTGAAGTCGAGCTGTCTCTCAGACTCAACGAATACGCCGCAACGCTTGAGGGCAGAGAACAATTGGCTGTCCGCGCTTACGCCGAAGCTCTTGAAATCATCCCCAAGACCCTTGCCGAAAATGCCGGTCTTGACCCGATCGATATGCTTATGGACCTTCGTTCCAGCCATGAGAAAAACATGAAGACCGCCGGTCTTGATGTGTTCAAAGGTGAAGTCGTCGATATGTGGGAAGAGCGTGTCGTTGAACCCCTCCGCGTGAAAACGCAAGTCATCAACGCGGCCACCGAATCCGCCGTCATGATCCTCAGAATCGATGACGTGATTGCCACCACCAAAAACCAGGCCCCGGCTCCCGGCGAGGGCGCGGGCGGCATGAGCGGTATGGGCATGGATATGCCTTAATCGGAAACAAATTAAAAATGCGCAACAGAGAATTTTCTTCTCTGTTTCTTTTTTTTATTTAAGCGGTGTCTGAAACAAAGTTTTATTATTACAATTTCAGCGTCCGTTCGTCTTCGTTTTCATCGTTTTTCACAGTTTTCATGTCCGCGTTGTTTTTCCTTTTTATGCCTTCATGTTCAAAATCAGGGATAGCTGACGCCATAATCCGCAATCGGGACGACGTCTACCCACTTGACGCGGAAAAGGTCGGCAACGGACTTGTGGACGACCACAAAGCCGTCTGTTGTTCCTCCTATTTTGAAAAGCCGCCTTTTTTTCAAAGGGGTTTTCCGAAGCAGGCTTTCATTGAAGGAATAGGTATACACCCCGTACATAGGCTGCAGGTTATCAATGGAATAGGTATGCACCACGCGCAAAGGCGGCTTTGGGCCAACCGGATCAGGATCATACCTTGAATTTTTTCTGTCCCAACAATCAAAGCGCGTTGTAAACGTCAAAAACCAGTAGTTTTCGTGCCAATCATCTTTGTGGTCGATGTAAATGGCAGGTTGAATTGCCAAATCGGGGATATCCAGCTCTGCCAATTCGTCGGCTATTCTTTCGATAACCACCAGATTGCTGCCGTTAAAAAGCACCTCCGGCGGTGAACTTATCGGCTTTATTTTCTTTCCTTTTTGAAAATCTAAAACGCCGTTGTAAAAAATCAGCGGTTTCAAACCGGCCGGCATGATTTCCCAATCATATTGTTTTGTAACGGTATCCTTATCCGGTGTCATAAAAGGAAGACTCTCATCTTCAGGCATCAGAATAAAAAAATATTCTTTGTCGAAAGCACTCATGATTATTTCTCCATTATTGGGGTATGCTCATTCCCGAATTTAATTTATTTTTATTGATTGGCCGCAGGAAACGTCAAAAACAATTGCAAACCTTCAATGAAATGCGGAAACGTCCCCAAACATCTCTGTCAGTTTTATGATTGCGGAATGTAATCTATTCATCTGATTTTTAATAAAAAACGAAAAGATGAACCGTTTGCCACTTCCGGCAAATGATTCTGATTTTGATTACAACGATTCCGATTTAAGAAGCGGGATTATTTTTTCTTTGTACCGCATCCGGTACTTGCTTTCTTGGGTGCTTCTTTTGCTGCAGGCTTTGCTGCGGGTTTTGCTGCGGGTTTTGCTGCGGGTTTCGCGTCAGTCTTTTTCTTTTCTGCCATTTGTGATTTCTCCTTTGAAGAGAATTATATTTAGAATTCAAATGAATTCTAAAAAAGCATCGGTCTCTATCATATATTAAATTATTTCATCTTAAATTTTGTTGAATTGTATCAGCCGCCTCTGTATTTACTTTTATTTCTAAATGTGAATCCATCGGCCGCTTTTTCTTTTTAGTCTTCCTCTCAAAAGCAGACATTTTTCCTTTTTATTTTCTTTTTCATTTTCTTTTTCATTTTCTTTTCATTTTCTTTCATTTTCTTTTCATTTTCTTTCATTTTCTTTTTTATTTTCCCTTTTTACTTTTTTTGTATGATTTTTCATAACATTTTGTGATTTTTCATGTACAGTTTCCGTTCTTCTTTAAAAAAAATTTATATATTGTGACCTCACTTGGAGTAGTAAGCAGGTTTGAAAATTTATATAACAGATTCACTCAGATTTCGGTTTTTCGGCATTTTATTAAACATAGTTTAAACATAGTACGAAATCTTATCTGTTTCAAGAGCAAGCGGCGTGGTCAATCAATGAATACACTTTATTTTCTCGCATTTATTGTTTTCTTCCCCTTTATCATGACGCCGGTGGTACCGCTTGCTCACAAATTGCTGAAAGAAAAGGTCGGCTGGTTTGCGGCCGCAATCGCAGCCGTTTGTTTTGTTCTGATTGCCGCGCTTATACCCAACGTTTCCGAAGGTCATCATTTGGCCGGCGCGGTTTCTTGGATTCCGGGGCTTTCTGTCAATATCGCGTTTTACGCCGACGGCCTTTCGGTGCTTCTCGGTGTCATTGTGTCGTTTATCGGCATATTGATCATGGCGTATTCCAATAAATATTTGTCAAAAGACGAAGACCTGATCCGCTACTACCAATATCTTCTCATGTTCATGGGTTCCATGCTCGGCATCGCTTTCTCCGACAACCTGATTCAGCTGTTTATCTTTTGGGAGCTGACAAGTATCAGTTCTTTCCTTCTCATCGGTTATTACCGGAAAACCAAAGAATCGATTTACGGCGCCACAAAGGCGTTGCTTATTACGGGCGGCGCCGGTCTTTTCATGTTTGTCGGCTTTATGTTCATCTACAGCATCACCGGCACATACGGCATTTCTGAAATGCTGACAAATCCCGCGGCGATCGCAGCCGTTAAAAACAGTCCGCTGTTCACGGTCACACTTGTTCTCGTTCTTATCGGGGCGCTTTCTAAATCAGCGCAGGGACCCTTTTTTATTTGGCTTCCGAACGCAATGGAAGCCCCGACGCCCGTCAGCGCTTTTCTTCACTCGGCGACCATGGTGAAGGCCGGCATTTTCCTTGTCGCCCGTTTGCATCCGATGTTTTCAGGAACGGTCGATTGGTTTGTCTTGGTTTCGTGCATCGGCTTGGTTACAATGATTGTTGCCGGATTTTTGGCGCTGAGGCAAACCGATCTCAAAGCCATCCTCGCTTTTTCGACCATCAGCCAGCTGGCTTATCTCATGGCGATGTTTGGTTTTACCACATACGCCGAACCAACGCTCGGTGTTCCGGCAGCCGTTTTCCATCTTCTGAACCACGCCGCGTTTAAAGCCTGCCTTTTCATGCTTGCCGGCATTGTCGCCCACGAATTGCATACCCGTGATATCCGCAAAGCGGGTGGTCTTCGGAAAGAGATGCCGATTACATTTATTTTAACGGTTATCGCCGCGGCGGCCATGGCCGGCATTCCGCCGCTGAACGGTTATTTGAGTAAAGAACTCTTCTATGAGTCATCCGTTGACATGGCCCATGCGCTTGGCGGCGGTATCGCTTACATCATTCCGGCTCTTGCGGTGATCGGCGGCGTTTTGACTTTTGCTTACTCTTTCCGCCTCATCATCAAGATTTTCATGGGAAAAAGAACAGAAGACCCCGATGTGCCCAAGCGCGTTCATGACCCGTCCCCGATTCTGCTGGCGCCGCCGGCTCTTTTGGCGGTCCTGATTGTTGCAATCGGCTTGGTTCCGACGCCATTTGTTGATTCTTTGGTCCAGCCGGCCGTGAACGCTATTGCGCCCGGCGCCGAACATATGCACGTTTATCTGTGGCACGGCATTACGCCCGCGTTTATCATGACGATCATTACCTTTGCTTTGGGCATTTTGGTTTACGCCCGGTATGATCAAATCGCCGCATGGCAGGTCCGTTTCGGCGAAAGGCACCCCAAGGTCAGCTTGAATTACATTTACAACGGGATGGTCAACAACGCTTTCCGGTTCGGCGCCACGTTTGGCCGTCTGCTTCAAAAAGGGCCGCCGCGCGGGTATCTTCAGATTATGCTGGTGTTCATCATTTTCATGGTTCTGATTCCGTTCGGATTTGCAATCGTTACGGGTCTGCCGATCTTTTCGGCCGGTCTGATTTACAGAATCGCGCTGTTAGATTTCATTTTGTTTATCCTGATCCTTTTTGCGGCTTGGGGCGCGTCAGTTTTGCCGAAATATGTCCCGATGATTTTAGCGGCATCCGCGTGTGGCTTTTTTGTCTCTTTGCTTTACGCTTATCTCAAAGCCCCCGACTTGGCCATGACGCAGCTTTGTGTTGAAACGCTTTCAACGATTATGTTTTTGGTCGTTATCACGAAGCTTTGGAATAAAGAATCTGTTCGCCCCGAACGAAAAGCCGTTAAAATCAGAAACGCGGTCATTGCTCTTTGCTGCAGCGCCGTTTTGTTTTTTATGCTGACGGGCGCGGGTCTGATGTCGCCGTTTGAATCCATTTCCCACTATTTCATGGCCGGCGGTTATGAGCTTACGGGCGGCCACAATATTGTTAATGTGATTGTGGTCGATTTCAGAGGTTATGATACGCTGGGCGAAATCTCCGTTCTTGCAATTGCCGCGCTGGCCGTTTATAATTTGATTCAAAGCCGCGTTTCGAACAAAGGGGACGGAACCGTCGCTGACGCATCTTTATTTGAACCAAGCACAACCCCTTCGGGCAGTTTTATTCCAAGCTGTCCGATTCCGGGAGCCCCGTCCGGAGGAAATCCGACGATCGGCTATGTGCCGTGCGATGCGGCGGCGCCTGATAGAGATTTTGGGGAACGGAACATCGATGAAGCCATTGAAAATATGAATCAAAAGGAAGGTCAGCCATGGTCACGATAATTGCAAAAACAATCTCAAGAGGCGTTCTCATGATCGGTATGCTGTTCTCTATTAATTTGCTGCTCTACGGCGCCAGTTATCCGGGAGGCGGTTTCGTCGGAGGCGTTTTGTTCATTTGCGGCATTGCGCTTGTGTATGTCACCTACGGCATGAAATATATCAATACAAGACTTCGGCCGAACTGGTCGGCTTGGGTTGCTTACGGACTCCTGTTCGCGTCGCTGACAGCCATTGCGCCGATGCTTGTCAATCATAATTACTTCAGAAGCGCTTTTGAGTTCTTCCACGTTGAATTTTTCGGTATTCATATCGGTCACATTGAGCTTGCTTCCGCCATGATGTTCGATATCGGCGTTTATTTCACCGTGATCGGCTCCTTGCTGTTTATTCTTACAACCATTGCTTTGGACAAAGTGAAAGAACCGACCTCTTTCTTCGTTAAGATCTCTGACCACTCTGACCCGGCCGGCAATCCCGATGAAACGGGAGAAGTGGATTTGAAACCGAAAAATCCGGCGCATGCCGCACAGGCGGCGGAAACCACAAAAACGGAGGGATCGAAGTGACGGAAGTATTTACGGCTTTGACCATTTCCCTTCTTTTCGGAATCGGCATTTACATGATTTTGCGCCGCGATATTATTAAAATTGCAATCGGATTCAGCCTGATTAGCCATTCCATTAACTTAACGATTGTGACTTCCGGTATTTTCACGGGAACGTTGGTTCCGATTTTGACAAACACCATCAACGAACACGCCGACTTTATTTTTACCGATGATTTTGCCGGCGGCGTTCTGTCGCCGATTGTAACAGGCGTTACGGAAAACAGCAATTACGCCGACCCGCTGACGCAGGCGCTTGTGCTGACAGCGATTGTTATCAGTTTTGCGACCACAGCTGTTTTGCTGACTCTGGCCTACCGGATCAACGAGGAGTACGGGACAACCGATGTCGATGAACTCAGGAGGCTCTACGGATGATGGATTGGATTTTTGCGTTTATTCAAAACAACTTGGTTGTTTTGCCGATCGCCATTTGTTTACTGATGGCGCCGATAATGCTTTTTATGAAAACCCACCCGAAAACGCAAAAAATATCGGCCGTTATCGTCTCTCTCATCCTTTTGGGACTCGGCGCATTGCTGCTTTGGACTGTTTACACCCAAGGCATTCAGGTTTACAGTATCGGAGAATTCGGCAAATATGGTATTGTTTTGGCCGCCGATATGCTGTCCGCGCTGTTGGTTTTACTGACCGCGTTTATTTCGCTTTGGGTCATGATTTACTCTTTCGATTACATTGAAAAGAAGTCGCTCAGCAACAGCTATTATCCTCTTTATTTCCTGATGATGGCCGGCATTTCCGGCATTTTCGTCACGGGCGATTTGTTCAACTTGTTCGTTTTCTTTGAAATCATGTTCCTGTCATCCGCGGGTTTGATTATGGCCAACGAATCTTTGAGCGTCACGGACACGTCACATAAGCTGGAAGCAACTTACAAATATCTGCTTCTCGGCATGATCGGCTCTTTTATGATGCTGGTTGCCGTTTCAGTGATTTACGCGACAATCGGTTCGCTGAACATGGCCGACTTGTCGGCGAAGATTCAGATTTTGGCGGATGCCGGAACCATTCCGTGGGTCATTTACGGCGCGGCGCTTCTCTATATTGTTGTTTTCGGCAACAAAGCGGCGCTTGTTCCGCTCCACTTCTGGCTGCCGGATGTCCACCCGACGGCGCCGACACCGATTTCAGCCATGCTGAGCGGTATTATGATCAAGGTCGGCGTGTACTGTATCCTTCGGGTTCTGTTTTTGGTTCTGGCGCCGGCGAAAGCCTTTTTCCTGCCGATCCTCATGTTTTTCGCTCTCCTGACGATTGCCGTCGGCGCGATATCGGCAATGGGACAAACGGATTTGAAACGGGTTTTGGCTTACTCCAGCGTGTCTCAGATCGGTTACGTTTTGCTCGGTCTGTCCTTTTGTACGGCCGGCGCGATTGCGGCGGCGATTATGTATTTGGTGAACCACGCTGTTGCCAAGTCGATGCTTTTCCTGACCGCCGGCGGTATTATTCACGAAACGCATACGCGCGATCTTCGAAAGATGGGCGGCTTGATTACGATTCTGCCGCTTTTTTCAATGGCTTTCCTGATCGGCGCAATGTCTATTGCCGGATTTCCGCCAATGGGTGGATTTGTTTCAAAATTCGCTCTGTTCCAAACAGCCGTCAGCGACGGCTTCTACTGGCCGCTTTTGATTGCGGTCGTAATGGCCGTTGTTACCATCTTTTATATGTTCAGAACATGGATTGCCGTCTTTTGGGGCGAAAACAAAAGCCATTTCAAAGGGGTGGCGGCAACCGATGATGGGCCTGATCATGCGGACACGTCCGGCCACGCCGGCGCGCACAGCCACTCGGATGCGCACGGCCACTCGGACGCGCACGGTCACTCAGACGCGCACGGTCACTCGGACACGCCCGGCCATGCGGGCGCGGACGCTCAGACACATGCTGAGGCGCCGGCGGCAAAGAAAAAGCACAAAATCTCTCTTGAAATCATTCTTCCGATTGTCGTTTTATGTGCGGCCGTTATTTTGTTGGGCCTTTATCCCGGACCGCTCTACGAAATTTCCAATATTATCGCAACGCAGATTCTTGATCCGACCGAATATATCACAACTGTTCTTGGAGGAGTACCCAGATGATTCGACCAATGAAATACGCAATTTACATACTGCTCGGCTTTATTTGGATTTTAATCAGCGGCGGTTTTTCCATTGGCAATTACCTGGTCGGCGTGTTCTTTTCGTATTTGATTTTGTATCCGTTTAAGGATCTGTTCACTTTTACGGATTCGGCCGGCGACATCGTTCGCAAAATTCCGAAAAAGTTTGTCTATCTTTATGTTTTAATCCGTGAAATTGTGAAATCCAACTTCTACATGGCTTACAAAATCCTTCAGCCGAAACTGGACATCCGCCCGGGCATTATTGCTTATCCGTTCACGACTTCCAGAAGCGTTTCAACAACACTTTTAGCGAACACCATTTCTCTGACGCCCGGAACTTTGATTGTGGACGTCCACGTCAAAAATCCAACGTTAAAGGGTCCGGGCATTTATTACGTCCATTCGATTTACATCGAAAGCCCGAAAGCCATTCGTGACAGCATCCGCGACGACATTGAACAACCCGTTTTGGAGGCGTTTGAATGATTGAGTTCATTACGGTGACCAACATTGCATTGATCATCGCGATGGCAGCTTTGTTCTTGGCGGTTTACAGAGTTTTTGTCGGTCCGACAATCATGGACCGCATTGCGGCGTCGGACGCGATTGGAAACACATTGGTTGTGATTTTCGCGATTTACGCTTTCTCACAGCAGTCGGAATTTTTGATTGACATTGCGCTTCTGCTCGCTTTGATTTCCTTCATCGGAACTTTGGCGATGGCAAAATACATTGACAAAGGAGAAGTGATTTGATGCCGGAATTTTTGGATTTTGCTCTTCTTCGCCTTTACATCAGTTACTTCTTTCTTCTCTTCGGCGCCATTGATCTCCTTATCGGAATGATTGGTTTGGTCCGTCTGCCCGATGTTTACAACAGGCTGCACGCCACAACAAAAATTGCGACAACAGGAGCCTTTTTTGTTCTTTTGAGTATTCTGATCCGGGAGGGCTTCACGTCTTTCGGATTCAAAGCAATCGCTGTCGGTATTTTCCTCCTTATGACGGCTCCCGTCGCCGGTCACGTGATTGCGAGAGCGGCTTATAACATCAATATTCCGCCGTGTGACCAAACGCTTTATGACGCTTACTGCGGCAAACGTCAGGGCGATTATTGTGACGACTATGATTTCCACGAAGGTTCTTACGTTTATGTGGACTTGGACCGCCGCGAACATGAACACAGTCAAGGGGATCATTTCGAGGAGCATCTGGTTGGCCAGTTCTCCGAAGAATTGACGGGTTTGGTCCACGACGTTGATAAATCCACGCCCGACGAGGTCCGCCCCGTCGATGATATCCAAGACGACGAAGAACTCATCACCGGTTCCGAATCTCCTGATAAAGCGGCAGCTGTCTTTGATGAATTTGAAGAAGAATAGGCTCCGTCAGAAGACGAACAAACAACAGTCTCCGAAGACGAGGAATCTGGGGACGAAAAGACGGAATCCGAAAAATAAGAAGATCAGGAATCCGAGATAAGAAGATCAGGAATCCGAGATAAGAAAATCGGAATCCGAGATAAGAAGATCAGGAATCCGAGATAAGAAAATCGGAATCCGAAATAAGAAAATCGGGAATTCATGAAATAAAAAGATTAGGAATTCGGGAAACAAAAAAATCCGGAATCCTAATCCGATTTTTCGAAGACCGGCTATTCAAAGCCGGAAATCTTCATTTTGCTCCGGGCCGTTCAAACGGGGTTTGCGGCAACGACTCGGGACGTTTCGGATCGTTTAAAAGAAGGGTTGCGCCAAGCCGGCCGTGGGGTCAACTACCGGCATTTCAAACGGATTAAAAAAAACGAGTGTGTTTTAAGCGGACTTAAAACACGCCGGCCTCCTCCTTTTCATTCGGAAACCGATTTTATTGGATACTTTAGTTTGTTAGAATACTTTAAATTAAAGAATTACTCGACAACGGTTGCGAATGCGTATTTGGGAAGAACTCTTGTAATTTTGACTGTGACTTCTTCGCCGGCAACAGTGTCGGGGACAAAAATGACGTAGCCTTCAATTCTGGCAATGCCGTCGCCTTTTTGGGCGATGTCTTCGATTTTTACGTCATATGTCTTGCCTTCGGAAACCGGTGCGGAGACATTCTCATTACTGTTCTTAAACATTGAATTTTTAAACATTTTAATTACCTTTATTTATTTTGGCCTTCACTCGCAGAGAGTGTCAACTTTGGAAAACTAATTTAAAAGAAATCAAACCGATGTCGTCAAATTGCCAGGCAAAAAGAGAAAAGTCAGAATCCAATAAATTAATTGTAAATGAGTAGTCAAACCTGATATAAATAAGTTCCGAACTTCCGGTATCTGAATTATCAATAACAGGCGGTCTTTTTTATTGACATTTTTGTTTTCTTTTTTAAAACAGGACCGACATCCTTCGGTTTTATCTGAAAAAGTTTATTTAAAGAAACCGTGTCACAGAAAGTTTACGTTTTTATCCGCGCCGCCCTCAAATCTTTCGAAATTCCGCCAGTTTCTTTTTGAAAAATTCTTTTCCTTCCAGAAATTCATCAACAGAGAATACTTCAAAATTAAAAGTTTCATCATAATCGCCAAGATTGCGAAGAGACGTATAATCAATGATCCCCTGTCCCGGGGCGAGATGTTCGTCGCCGCCGTAGCGGCCGTTATTGACGCCGTGATTGTCATGAATATGGACATGAACAACAAGCGGGGAAACCGTTTTTATGAAAGCCGCCAATTTTTCCTGATTGCCGCCGCACGTCAGATTGGCGTGACCGATATCAAGCGTCGCGCCTAAATAATCGGAATCCACCAGATGAACGGCCGACACAAGCTCTTCCGCCTGACAGCATAAGTTCAGCGGGTCTGTATATTCTTTATTTTCAAGCCCGATCATTACGCCGACATCTTCCGCGTAAACTGCCAGCTGTTTCAGATTATTGACCATCCGGCCGAATGATTTTTTGGCGCCGCCTTCCGTAATTCTTCCGGGATGAACAACGAGAACATCAACGCCGGCGTGCGCCGAAATATCCAGCGCTTCGTACATCAGCGAAAACTCATCCGGTCCCATGTTTGCCGTATCGACCGCCAGCTCCTTAGGGTGTTCGCCTTCCGGATCGGGGAAATAGGGGGCGTGCGCCGTGCAGTAAAAATCGTATGAAAAGAATTCATCAAAAAAAGCGTCCAAACGGTCCGTTTGAAGTTCTTTGCCTTTGTAAAGATTCATTTTGGGAATGTAAAGTTCAATCGAATCTGTCTGCCCATCCAGTTCGGACAACGGACCCGCAAATGACGAAACACCGAATTTCATAAAGAGAGTGTAAGGAGACAAGAATTATATTAAGGTGTCTTAACGTGTCTCAAGGTGTCATTAAGGTGTCATTAACGCGTCTTAAGGTGTCTTAACGTGTCTTAAGGTGTCTTAAGGTGCCTGAAAATTGCGGCCTGCCGCCTTCGGCTCTGTCTCAGTTTTAAAATTGTAACCGAAGCTGAAAGTGACGGGCGCCATTTTTAACGATAAAACATGATAAATGTAGGAAAACGTATTTAATACATGAATGAATGTTCTGTTTGAATTTCGGCGAAACATTTCGGCTGCATAATCCGACCGACAATGTGCCGTTATATCAACTATCCAAAGAGGGGATTATATTATTCGAAAATCTGCGTTTCCTTGATACGACGCTTCGTGACGGTGAACAAACTCCGGGCGTGGCGTTGAGTACAGACGATAAAATAAAAATAGCAACAGCCTTGGATGACTTAGGCGTTCATGTCATTGAAGCGGGTTCTGCCGTCACATCCGCCGGGGAGCGCGCCGCAATTAAAGCGGTTGGGTCTCGGGCTGAAGGCTGAAATTTGCAGCTATTGCAGAATGCGCACGGATGACATTGATCTGGCGCTGGAATGCGATGTTGATTCGGTCCATCTTGTTGTTCCGTCTTCTAATCTTCATATTGAGACGAAGCTGAAGAAAGACATCCGCAATAAACA
>WRDC01000004.1 GCA_009783635.1 Methanimicrococcus sp.
CTTTACAAAATCATTCCGTACGGCGTTCACCGCGAAACCGAAACGATCGACTACGAAGAACTTGAAAAACTTGCCAAAGAACAAAAACCGCAAATGATCGCCTGCGGCGCTTCGGCTTATTCCCGCACCATTGATTTCAAACGCTTCAAAGAAATCGCCGATTCGGTGGGCGCTTATCTGCTTGCCGATGTTGCTCACATTGCCGGCCTGATCGTTGCCGACGCTCATCCGAATCCGGTTCCGTATGCCGACTTCGTGACAACGACGACCCACAAAACCCTTCGCGGTCCCCGCGGCGGTATGGTCATGTGCAAAGAAGAATTTGCCAAGGCAATCAACAAATCCGTTTTTCCGGGAATTCAGGGCGGCCCTTTAATGAATACAATCGCCGCGAAAGCCGTCGCTTTCAAAGAAGCGCTTTCAGATGACTTCAAAAAGGACCAGATTCAAACCGTCAAGAACGCCAAAACCGTTTCCGAAACTCTCTCTGCCAACGGTTTTCGTATCGTTTCCGGCGGTACTGACAACCATTTAATGCTTATCGATTTAACTTCCTTTAACATCACCGGCAAGGAAGCCGAAGCGGCCTGCGCTAAAGCCGGCATTGTTTTGAACATGAACACCATTCCGTTCGATAAACAAAAAGCATTCATTGCCAGCGGCGTCCGCGTCGGCACGCCCGCGGTTACAACCCGCGGCATGAAGGAAGAAGAAATGAAATATATCGGCAACGCTATTTCCCATACCATCAAAAACGCGGGAAACGACGCGGAGCTTGAAAAAATCAGATTGGAAGTCAAAGACCTTTGCGAACGTTTCCCCGTTTACAAATAATTTTTCCTTTCTTGGTTTTGAATGATTTTAAATGATTTTAAATGCAAAGAAAATGAAAAAAGTCAAGAACGAAGAAAAACGAAGAAAATCAAAAACGAAAAAAAATTAAAAGAAAAAAAAATCATTATTTCATTAAAAAGCGGCATAGGCCGGTGAAGGACGTGCCGCTTTACAGTTAATTTTTTATTTACGATTAATTTACGATTAATTTTTTTATTTCGGGTGACTCATTGTCTCAGGTGATTCTTTGACAGATATTGATACTGATACTTCCAAAATTATTGACGGCAGAGCTGTCGCCTCAAAGGTTGAAGCTGAAGCGGCCGCCGCCGTTTTAAAATTGAAAGAAAAAGGCATTTCACCGAAGTTGGTGACAGTTTTGGTCGGCGAAGACCCCGCCTCCCAAATGTATGTCCGCATGAAGCACAAAGCCTGCGAACGTGTTGGTATTTTGGCGGAAAACTGCATCAAGCCGGGTGACATCACCGAAGAAGAATTGTTTTCCGTGATTGACGGTTTGAACAAGGACAAAACCGTTTCTTCGATTCTTGTTCAGCTGCCTCTCCCGCGGCACATCCGCGAGAAAGCGATTATGAACGCCATTTCTCCCGATAAAGATCCGGACGGTTTCCATCCGTTTCATATGGGCAGCCTGATGATCAATGAAGAAGGATTGGTACCGTGTACGCCCAAAGGCATCATTCGCCTGATGGATGAATACAATGTTGACATCAAAGGAAAGAACGCTGTCGTTGTCGGCCGCAGCAATATTGTCGGCAAACCAATGGCGGCCATGCTTTTGAATCGAAGCGCAACGGTGACTGTCTGTCACTCTTTAACAAAGGATTTGAAATCATACACAAAAGAAGCCGACATTTTAGTCGCCGGCACCGGTGTGAAGCATTTGATCAAAGAAGATATGGTCAAAGAGGGCGCTGTCATTCTTGATGCGGGCATTGCGACCGATTCCGCCGGAACTTACGGCGATGTCGACTTTGAAAATGTTATTAAAAAGGCGTCTTTGATTACGCCCGTTCCGGGCGGCGTCGGTCCGATGACGATTGCAATTTTGATGACGCATGTCGTCAAATGCGCCGAAATCATTGCAAACGAAAAATGATATTTGTCGACCTTCTCAAATCGGGTGAAAGTTTTGGTTTTGAAGTCAAAAATATGCGGTTTAACATTCGGTGACAATCAACCGCCTCACGTCATGGGCATTTTAAATTTGAGTCCGGAGTCCTTTTACAAAAACTCCGTCATAGACGCCTCCTCCATTTCGGAAGCGGCTCAAAAGATGGTCGATGACGGCGCTTCCGTTTTGGATATCGGCGCGCGTTCCACTTCCCCGTGGGCTGAGCCCGTCAGCGTTGAAGAAGAAAAGAGACGTCTGCTGGCGGCCTTAAAAGAACTGGCGGGGAATGTTGATATTCCGATATCCGTTGACACAATGTATTCCGACATCGCCGACGCCGCTTTAAACTGCGGCGCTGAAATTATTAATGATATTTCAAGCCTGAAAACCGACCCGCGCATGGGGTCCGTGATTGCGGACCACGATGCCTGCGCCGTTTTAATGGCAACGCGTCAAAAACCGGGAGACCCGCTCGGCATGAACGCTGTTCTGTCTTCTCTTTCAACCGCCGTATCCGATGCGGAACAAGCCGGCATAAGTTCTCAAAAAATCATTCTGGACCCCGCAATCGGTCACTGGGTCCCCGAAAAAACGGCGGAATACGACTTTGATATCATCAATCAATTTGAGCGCTTTTCGGTTTTCGAAATGCCGGTTCTGGTTGCCGCGTCGCGCAAATCTTTCCTGTCCTCGGTCATTGACAAACCGGCCGAGCAGCGGCTTCTGTCCGGATTGGTTGCGGCAAGCATTGCCGCTTACAAATGCGGGCACATTATACGGACCCACGATGTTTCCGAAACCGTCGAGGCAGTGAAAATTGTTCACGCAATTCGGACGGCAGCCCGTTTCTGAAAATTTGGTTCCCGGCTTTTGTTTCCTCGGCCTTTGGTTCCTTGCCTTTGGTTCCTTGCCTTTGGTTCCTTGCCTTTGGTTCCTTGCCTTTGTCTCCTTGCTTTTGTCTCCCCTGATCCAACAGACGATTTATATATTATTTCCCTTTTTGACATAAGGTTATATCTAAGTTCATCCTTTTGTTCAATATTTGCAAGCTTAACGGAGGCATTATGCGGCCGATGCATCATATCATTTCAACAAAAGAATACACTCGGGAAATGTTTGACAATATTTTGGAATTGGCCGAAAAGCTGGAACCGGTTGCCTGCGGCGAGATCAAATCCGAAATTATGGCCGGCAAAATCTTAGCGCTTCTCTTTTTTGAACCCAGTACCCGAACGCGTATGTCGTTCGAAGTGGCCATGCTCCGGCTCGGCGGACAAATTTTAAACATGGGCTCGGTGGAAGCCAGCTCAATCGCCAAGGGCGAATCCCTTGCTGACACAATCCGCGTGATTTCTCAATATGCTGATGCTGCAATCCTGCGTCATCCCCGCGAAGGGGCGGCGCTGATGGCTTCGGAATATTCCTCCATCCCAATCATTAACGGTGGCGATGGCGCCGGCCACCACCCAACGCAAACTCTTTTGGATTTATACACAATCAAACGCGAAAGTCACTTGGACAACCTCAACATCGCGCTTGCGGGCGATCTCAAATACGGCCGCACCATTCATTCCCTTTGCTACGCGCTTTCCCGCTACGATGCAAAAATCAATCTTGTTTCGCCGCCGGAATTGCGCCTGCCCGACCGGATTGCGGAAGACTTGAAGATGAGAAAAATCGACATCACCATCACGGACAATCTGGAGGATGTGATTGAGGAGGTTGATGTCCTTTACATGACACGGATTCAAAAGGAACGGTTTCCGGACCCGGCCGAATTCACGAGTGTGTCCGCCAGTATGCGTATCACAAGAGAAATGATTCAAAACGCAAAACCCGATATGAAAATTATGCATCCGCTGCCGCGCATCAGTGAAATTGATCCGGACGTGGACGCAACACCGCACGCGGCTTACTTTGAGCAGGCATTTTACGGCGTGCCGGTCAGAATGGCCATTCTCTGTAAAGTCTTAGGAATGGAGGATAAAATATGAACGGTGATCAGAGTAACTACGGCCGCTCCAAAAAGCTCGGCGACAAAAACGACCTCCGAATCAAAGCCATCGAAAACGGTACGGTCATTGATCACATTAAACCCGGCCAAGCTTTGCACGTCCTTCATATTCTCGGTGTCAATGACAATTTTACAAACACGGTCAGCATTGTGATGAATACCGGCGGCGAGCGCGGCGACAAAGATGTTATCAAAATCGAAGGCCGTGAGCTGACTGAAAAGGAAGTCGAGACAATTGCCCTGCTGTCGCCAAAAGCCACGGTCAATATCATTCGCGATTTTGAAGTGGTTTCCAAAAGAAAAATCAGAACTCCCGAATCGATTTGCGGGATTGTGAAATGCGTGAATCCGAATTGCATCACCAACAGCAACGAACCGGCCGAAACCCGTTTCATCGTGACGGAAAACGAGAAAACGAAAACCTTGGCGCTCCGCTGCGTCTTTTGTGAAAGCGTGATGACGACAGAGTTATTCAACTATATTCTTTAAAAAAGGGCCATGAGGAGAACAGCACAGTCGTCAGGCGTTCAAATCATTCTCATGCAATCGAAAAATAGATATACAACCCGTTCCAAAGTTTCAAAGTTTCAAAATTGAGGCCGGCGTCAAAAGGCGGAGGCCGCAATTTTTGATGACTCCTTTGGACAGTGAATATACCATGGCTGACAAACACGAAATGATGAACTCCGGCAATCTCAAAAAGGCTTTGGCCTGGCTTGCCGCGCCCGCAATTGTCGGCATGATTGTTCAAACGCTTTACGGTATCGTTGACTCCATTTTTGTCGGCAGGGGGCTTGGGGACGACGGTGTTCTCGGTTTGGCCGCGCTTGCCGTTGCCTTTCCGGTATCCTACCTTCTGATCTGCGTCGGCTCCGGCGTTGCCGTCGGCGGCTCGTCCTTTATATCCAGAGGGTTCGGCGCGGCAGATAAAGAACGCGTTCAAAAGGGCATCGGGAATATGATTTTCATGGCTCTCGCGGCAAGCGTTTTCTGTACAATTGCCGGCCTTCTTTTTTTAGACCCTCTTTTGACATTATTCGGCGCGACGGAAACAAACATTCCCTTTGCCCGGGACTATATGTTTTGGATCATTTTGGGCTGCGTCTTTCAAATCATGACAATAACGCTGAATTCGGTCGTGATGGCGCAGGGAAATTCCGTTTATTCGATGACCATGTACACCGTCACAAGCCTGATCAATGTCGTTTTGGACTACATTTTCATCTTTGAGTTTGGTTGGGGGGTCAAGGGCGCCGCGATCGCAACCGTTCTTTGTCAGATTCTGAATGTTGCGATTCTCATTTTCTACCTTTACAAAGTCAGTAAACTCAATTTCAGATTAAAATGGATTCGATTTGACCGCCCCGTTTTCTCTGAAATCGGCAAAATCGGCATTTCCGAATTTCTTCGCGAAGGGTCGCTGGTTTTCACGTTCATTATCATCGTTTGGAACCTGAATTATTACGGCAACGACACCCATATCGCAATTTACGGCTTGATTAACCGTATTTTCGGATTTGTGTTTATCCCGGCAATCGGTATTGTCCAAGGAATGATTCCGTTAGCCGGCTTTAATTACGGCGCGAAAAACTTTGAACGCGTCCGAAAAATCGTTAAAATTTCATTGGTTTGGGCGATTGGCATTCTCTTTGTGCTGACAGCGATAACATACCTCTTCACGTCCGAGATTTTCACGCTGTTCATCCCCGATAATCCGGAATTAGTCAAAGAAGCGGTTATCGCTTATTGGATTGCAGACCTGATGATTCCGATTATCGCAATTCAGGTCATCGGATCCGCTTTCATGCAGGCGCTCGGCAAAGCCAAAGCCTCTTTCGTCTTGGCGGTTGCGCGCCAAGTTATTATGATTCCGATTATGGTCATCTTTCCTTATTTCTTTGGTCTCGTCGGCGTGTGGATTGCGTATCCGGTCACGGATTTACTGGCAAGCGCGCTGACGCTGTGGTTTGTCGTCTCGCAACTGAAATCGCTGAAAAACGAAGAAAAACTGTCTGAAAAATATAAGCGGGAAGGCAGTCCCGTTTGAACTCCCGTTTGAAATCTCGTTTGAGATCCCGTTTGAAATCTCGTTTGAAATCTCGTTTGAGATCCCGTTTGAAATCTCGTTTGAGATTCCGTTTGAAATCTCGTTTGAGATCCCGTTTGAAGCCTTCAAATTTTTTCTTTTCGTCTTTTGTTCCGAGCAAACATTTTAATCTTTTCTTCTCTTTTTTTAAAACATGAGCGAATCTGAAAAAACAAATCTTCATTTCAACCGGCATTTAAAAAATCCCTTCTTGTTAATGATTTTAGACGGATGGGGATACAGTCGGCAGACAAAAGGAAATGCGGTCGTTGCGGCAAACACGCCGAATCTAAATCGTTTGATCAAGAATTATCCGAACACTCTTTTATTGACATCCGGACAGGCTGTGGGTCTTCCCGACGGGCAAATGGGGAATTCCGAAGTCGGCCACCTGAACATCGGCGCCGGCCGCGTTGTTTATCAGGACTTGACCTTGATTAACAAAGAGATTGATGAGGGCTTGTTTTTCAAAAATCCCTTTTTATTAAATGCCGTTTCGAACGCCAAAGACAAAGGCCGGTCGCTTCATTTGATGGGACTTGTTTCTTACGGCGGCGTTCACAGTTCCATGAATCATTTGAAAGCGCTGCTGACATTTGCAAAACGGGAAGGGTTTAAACGCGTTTATGTTCACGCTTTTTTAGACGGCCGCGACGTGCCGCCAAAATCCGCGATGAGGGACCTGAAAGACCTTCAAGAGTTTATGAAAGAAGAAGGCGTCGGCCAAATTGCGACAATTACCGGCCGTTATTACGCGATGGACCGCGACAAACGCTGGGACCGGACGGAAAAAGCCTATGACGCGCTGACCCTTGAAAATCCAAAAGGCGAGGATTTCACGATCACCGACACCGGTTCCTGGGAAAAAGCGCTCCAAGATTCCTTTGAAAGAAGCGAAACAGACGAATTCGTCAAACCGATCATTCTGACAAACGCCGGCAAAAGGATTGCGGCAGTTGAAGACGGCGATTCCGTCATTTTCTTTAATTTCCGGCCCGACCGCGCCCGTCAGCTGACTTATTCTTTTACGGAGCCGGATGAAAAAATCGGATTTAAAAGAAAAGCGCGTCCTGCCGTTCATTTTGTCTGCATGACGCAATACGACGAAGAACTGACAATTCCGATTGCTTATCCGCCGAAAGATTTGAAAAACACACTCGGTGAATACTTAGCGGCAAACAGCAAAACACAGCTCCGAATCGCCGAGACGGAAAAATACGCTCATGTGACCTTCTTTTTCAACGGCGGCGTTGAAGAACCCAACGACCTTGAAGACCGAATCCTCATCCCGTCTCCGAAAGTGGCAACTTATGATTTAAAACCGGAAATGAGCGCGTTTGAAGTGACGGACGTTCTGCTTCAAAAAATCGATGAAGACAAATACGATGTCATCGTTCTGAATTTCGCCAATATGGATATGGTCGGCCACACCGGTATTTTTGACTCGGCGGCGACGGCGGTTGAAGCGGTGGACACCTGTGTCGGCAAACTGGCGGAGAAAATTCTGGAAAAAGACGGCGCCCTGTTCATTACCGCGGACCACGGAAATGCAGAGCAGATGGAAGAAGAGAGTGGTGAGCCGTGCACATCGCATACCACAAATCCGGTCAGGATGATTTACGTTGATAACAAAAACATTGATCCGGTAACGAAAAAACCGGTCAGGGTATTAAGAGACGGCGGAAAATTAAGCGATATCGCGCCGACTCTTTTGGAAATTATGAACATGGAAATCCCAAAAGAAATGACGGGGAAATCCCTGCTTGTTGTAAATGGCTGATTATGCGTAAATGGCTGATTGTATGGCTGATTATGATTTCAGTCCAAATCCATTTCTTTTTCGGGCTGAATGATGAATTGTTCCAAAATTGTTGAAATCACACGGTAGCGATTGGCTTCTCGTGTGACGAAGTCATTCACGCGTTTGACGGCGTACATATCCACGATCCAATCGGGTTCGGGATTGTATTGAATTTCCAGAAAAACAAGTCCGTAAGCCGGCGCAGGTTCGATTCCTTCTTCAAAATTTTCAGGGTCAAGCATTTGGCTGACCCATTCCAACGAACGGTTGCCGGTGCCGACAAGCGTCAAAACAGAAACGATTTTTCGAATCATATTCCACAGATAAGCGTTTGCAACGATGTCAATTTTGATAACGGACCCCTGCGTTCTGATATCCAGTTTTTCAACATTGCGGACCATTGATTTCGGATTATTTTTATCTTTTTTTGTAAAATTGGAAAAGTCGTGCTCGCCGATAAAAAGCTTTGCCGCGTCTCTCATTTTGGAGATGTCGTAGTCTTCGGAGTTTAAAATGTAACGGTATTTCCGGCGAACAGCGTGCCGTCTCGGGTCGAAATCATCGGCGACTTCAGCGTACGCCCACGCCCACACATCGCGCGGCAGTTTTGAGTTCAGGACGCGCGGGATGGCCATGCCGGGCTTGTCCGCGTAAAAAGTCACAACTTGGCTGATCGAATGAACACCCGCGTCGGTCCGGCCGGCCGAGGTTAAGCCGGCTTTTTCTAAATCCGAAATAGCTTCGACTTCCAGCAGAGCTTTCAAAAGCTCGCCTTCAACGGTTCTTTGGTCCGGCTGAATTTGGGAGCCTGCAAAATGAGTTCCCTGATATCCGATTTTTAAAGCAATTTTCATACGCATCGTCAATTTGTTTGGTACTTTATTATACCCCGATGACTATTTATTCATTCCGATTTGACAGCCGTTTCATTGATTGCGCGGATTATTCAACGCCTTTGACGAAACTGCCCCGCGTAAAATCATTGCCGTCTGCGGAAACGGCGGCCGCCTCAAACGTATTTGAATAAACATCCGCCAAGCCTTTTTTGTACAAAGAAATCAGAGCGCGCAGCTCGTCGGGCGAATGACCGATTCCGTCGATCCGAAAAGCTGAAACGCCCGCATGATACAGCTTTTTCAACAGGTCAAAAGCATTCAATTCTTTGGAATTAAAAATAAAGTTGCGATGATTCAAATCCTCTAAAACCGGAAACGCGTAATTTTTGGAATCCTTTAAAAGATATCTCAAAAGAGGGACAGTAGAATCGCCGGCACGCCGGTCAATCGAAAAACTTTCAGGAGATTCGGAAAGGAGCGAATGCAGAAGCGGATGTTCCGTCACCATCAGCTGCTGGCGTCCATGAACCTGACATTCAAAAACAGGAAGTTTTGCCGATGCCGTCTGAGGGTTATAAGCACCAGCCGGCGCCGTCTGAGAGCCACAAACACCGGCCGGCGCTACCGGAGAGCCATAAACACCGGTCAATGCATTGATATTTGAAATGGAAAGCTCCGGTGACAAAGAAACGGCAGCCGCACCGGAATTGAAAAGCAGGCGCGCAGCTTCGGAATTGAAAACATTAACGGGAAAATCGGTAACGATCCGGAAATGTTTATCAAAGCGGGGGTCGGACCGGATGAATTCAAAGACTCCGAGATTCGAGGCTAAAATCCCCGTGAGCCCGAAATGTTTTAAATTTGAAAATACAGCTTCCAGCTTTTTAAAATCCTCTTCTTTTGTCACAAACGGCGTTTTATAGAAAATTTTCCCCTTCTCGGAATCCGTCAGCGCCGAAACGGCATTTTCCAAATCATTTGCCGATATGCCGTATTCTTCTCCGGTGACCGGATCTTTAAAGAGGTCGCCGCCGATGTAAATGCGATCGGCTCCGGCATTTAGGGCAGTTTTTAACTCATGTATCGAATAAACACAAACCGCTAAGACCGGATAATTTGAATTGAAACCGGAAAGCTTTTTCGAGACCGGTAAACCGCACGGTTGTGTTTGTCCGGCCGGCAAAATCGGCTGTCTTCGCTTGCTTAAAATGATTTCATTTAAAAGCGCTTGCAGAGCAATGTTTCGAACATTTTTAAATTCCCCGACCGGAATGAAACACGCTCCCTCCATTTCAACATTTGCCGACCGAATATGAAAAACGGGATGGCCGGCCCGAATCAGCAAATCCTCTGCCTGCTCTTTTGACATCGGATTTTTTTGGGCGGGCTCAATGATGTATTCCGAGCGAACAGTAACACTGTATCCGTTTGTGTCCGCCGCGGAAATGATAATCGGAGAGCCGGGACAAAGAGCGCATTCAAAGGAAATCATGGTATTCAAAGAATCAACCGGCGACATTTTTTCAATCAATTCCGAAACCGGGAAAGAATCGGCGGAAGAATAAGAAGCTGTGTCGGAATCTGTGCCGGAAGTGAGAAGCAGATAACGGCCTAAATCCATATCCAGTGTTCCGGCGATATCTGAAATGTCTTTTTCGATGTCTTCCGAATCCGTCACCGGCAGTTTTTTGGACAAGCTCTTTTGAAGCTCAAAATCAGATGTTTTGTAAACGAAATCGCCGGCAAATGGTGGTGAAACTGAATTTTTGTCAAATAAAACCGGCGCGGGAATGTCAACGGTTTCTCCGGCGGCGGCTTTACTGCAAATCCGGCGGCCCGAATACATCTTTCTGACAATGAAACCCTGCCGCGGGTCTTCGGCGGAATTCATGTTTTTTCCGATGTCACCGATGGAAATGCCGTCATGCGCGGATAAATCGGCCGTCAATAAAACGCTGATTTGAGCATTCCGCCGGTCAACGGCCGTAATTTTCCCAATCAGAAGACCTCTATTGTACGGCAGTTTCCGGCTCATCAAATCGTTTTCAGGATTTTTCAGGAAATAACCGTCAGTGAAATCGCGGTTGAAAAGTTTTTTAAGAATTTCCCGCTCTTCGGGCATCGGTTGATTATCCCTTGATTGATTATCCCTTGATTGGTAATCCCTTGATTGATTATCCCTTGATTGATAATCCTTCGAATGTTCCTCTTTTTTATCATTTCCGCGGTTTGAAACGATGCGGTCGATCAGACTTCTGTAAACTGAAACAACACCGGCCACATAGTCCGGTTTTTTCATCCGCCCTTCAATTTTAAAAGAGTCAACGCCTGCCGAAATTAATTTTTCCAACTCCTCCGACGCGTTCAAATCTTTCGGACTCAGCAGATATTGTCCTTCTGTGCGGACGGGGCGGCCGCTTATCAGCAGTTCATATCTCTTCCGGCACGGCTGCGCGCACTTTCCGCGATTGCCGCTTCGGGAACCGACTAAACCGCTGAACAAACACTGGCCCGAATAACAAATGCAAAGGGCGCCGTGAATAAATGTTTCAATTTCGACACCGGCTTCCTTGATCATTTTCAGCTCGGCGATTGAATTCTCACGGGCGGGGACGATGCGAAAGACGCCGTTTTTCTTCAAAAAAGAAGCGTGATATGAATTGTGGACTGTCATTTGCGTGCTGGCATGAACCGGAAATCCCGGATATTTCCGAGTCAGGAGGTTCAGAAGACCGATGTCTTGAACAATGACGCCGTCAATCCCCAAAACGTACAGCGCGTCAAACAGAACAAGAACCTCATCCAACTCATCATCCCGATAAAGCGTATTGAGAGTGACGTAAATCTTTTTCCCGAAAATATGCGCATAATCTGTTCCGATTGCCAATTCGATGTCAGAGAAATTGCCGGCATAAGCTCTTGCGCTGAAACGGGACGCGCCCATGTAAACGGCGTCTGCGCCGCATTGAATGCCTGCCAGCAAAGAGGCAAGCATGCCGGCCGGCGCCAGCAGCTCAGGCGCCTGAAGCTCTGAAGAGCCGGCGGAATGAACAGTATGTTTTGAAGAAGACAAAAGATTTCACCCGATTTTAGAATGAAAAGGAATTTCTCATAATTAACTTTGGCCTAATTAACTTTGGCCTAAATCCGAAATCACAAAAAATTGAGACAGGAGCCGAAAAGGGGAAGAGAGTAATTTTTATTTTAAGAAGGGAGTAATTTTTTATTTCTGAGAAAGAACAAATTTGAATTACTTGTTCTCGCGGATAATATTAAAAACGCGGGCCACGGCGTCCAATAATTCGTCGTCATCCGATTCGGCCGCGTTTCGGAGAATCTTTGTCGGGTCCGCCAAAATCTGATTCGCGATACTGTGCGTCAGGTTTTCCAGAATCGTTTCTTCGAATTCGCCAATCGTGTGTTTCACGCGAAACTTATTCACCGCTTTCATTTTTTCTTCTTCGCGGATATCGTAAACATTGCGGTAAAGCGCGGCGATGATATCATCCGCTTTCTGACGCTTATACTGCTTGCCGAGCAGAATCCGTTCCTCTTTAATGATTTCCATAACTTTCTTGGCTTCTTCATTGCGCATTTTAAGAGTCTTTTCACTGACAACGCGCAGATTATCAATGTTGCAGAGCGTCACGCCGCCCAATTCGCTAATTGTTTCTTCAATGTCTCGCGGATTGGCGATATCTACCATAAAAAGCGGTTTGCCGTTTCTGAACGGTAAAGAATCTTCAACCGTTTTTCTGGAAATCACATAGTGCGGCGCGCCCGTGGCGCTGATAACGACATCCGCCGTCCTCAAATAGTTCGGGAAATCATCAAAAAGAATCGCTTCGCCGCCGAGCTCATAAGCCAGTTCCTTCGCTTTTGTGTAAGTCCGGTTGGAAATGTAAATGCCTTCCAAATTCTTGTCCGCAAGCGCCCGCGCGACCAAAACGCCGATTTCGCCGACACCGACAACCATAATGGACTTGCCGTCCAGCCCGCCGAGACAGTCTTCGGCCAGTTCGACCGCGGCCGAGCCGATGGAAACAGACCCTTCGTTGATATGCGTTTCTGTCCGCGCGCGTTTGCCGACCTGAATCGCTTTTGTAAAAGCGGCATCCAAGACGCGGCCGATGGTCTTCTTTTTGACCGCCAGATTGTAAGCGTCGCGGATCTGGCCCAAAATCTGGTCTTCGCCCATAATCATGGATTCAAGACCGCAGGACAGCCGCAGAAGGTGGTTCAGCGACTCGTCATGATTATGAAAATCGACAATACGGGATTCAACGCCGATTTCTTTAGAAAAATTGAATAAAACGCTGCTGCCCTTTTCGGAAACAACATAAATTTCGGCGCGATTGCACGTTTTTAAAATGATACACTCATCAACCGCTTCACTCTCATAGAGCTTTTCCAAAAGCTCTTCCGTTGCCAGCGGCCACGCGCACTCCATTTCCGCGACCGTTGCTTTTTTGTGAGAGATCACCATGCTTGAAATTTCGTTCATTAAATCACCGGCACCGAAAATCTCGTATGATTTTCGGCAAACGGACGTAATACAGTCACCCGTCCATATGAACGTTTCCGAAAGAAAAGGCGCAAAGAAATAAAAAACTTATGAATCGGAAACTTTTGCCTACGCCTTGCTTTTCGCTTTTTCAAAATCCGACGCCAGCAAATTCCAGATTTCATCATCATTCATGATTTCCCAAAGAATATCCTGCCGCCTCTTTTGTTCGGAAATTGCCGTTTTCAGATATTCGCGCATTTCGCTTTGAAGTTCGATCATTTTTTCAAAATTGTCATCAATGACGGATTCGATTTTCATGCGGGCGTATTTCGTCACCGCCGGACTCTCGCCGCCGGAAGAAACCGCAATCAAAAGTCCGCCGCGTTCAACAAATGACGGAATGATGACTTCGCCCGCTCTTTCCGTGTCGTTAATCAAAACGCCGGCCGTTTTGGCCATTGAGATGATTTTTCGGTTGATTTCGCCGTTTGACGTGGCCGCGATTGCCAAAAACGCATCAGAGAGACAATCAAAGATTTCACCGTCGGTCAATTTGGAAATATCTTTCCGGATGAAAAGAATCGAATTGTTTTCTTCCATTTTCCGAAGGTCGGGCGTCAGGCTTGAACTGACAACCGTCACCAACGCCTTTTCAGCAAAACGTTTCGCTTTGCGTTCGCCGACAGCGCCGCCGCCGAAAATGACGACATTTTTATCCGTAAAATCAATTAAAAGCGGTAAATACGGATTTTCATCCTCATTTTTTGGAGATACGGACTCTCTTTCCATCATCGATTCCTCTTTAAATTCAAATTTAAATTCAAATACGAACGCCTTTCTTTTTAAGTTCGCGTTCACTGAAGACTAATTTATAATCCGCAGCGCCGACAGCCTCTGAGATTTTTTCGGCCGCGGCCCGGCATTCCTCCTGCGAACGGCCGTGAATCATTGTGTACATATTGTACGGCCAATCCGCAGACGGCGGGCGTTCATAGCAGTGACTGACCTCATCAAACGAAGCCATCTTCCGGCCGACTTCCTCCACTCTGTCCCTTGATATGTCCCAAACACCCATGGCATTTGCGGTAAATCCGAGAGCGATATGAGCGATGGACGCGCCGAACCGGCGGACCATTTTGTTTTCGATCAAATCTTTCAGACGGGCGACCACTTCCTCTTCGGAAACGCCGAGTTCTTCGGCGCACTTCTCAAAAGGCGAATGCTCAAACTCAATGCCGTCTTGGATCAAACGAATCAGCTTCTCGTCCGCTTCATCAACAAGATGCCACGCCGCGTTTGCGTTTGCGTTTTCCTTTTCCCGATTTTCAGACATGGAAATTCACCTGTATTTTGAATTGGTTAATTGTCGGCAAATTCAGCATAGGACAACTCAACTCCGTTTGTATTTCGGATAAAATCCGGTCCAGCCGTTCCTGCGTCGGCGCGGAAACCGTGAACCAAATATTATAATCTTCATTCCGAAGATAATTGTGAGAGACTTCGGCATATTTGTTAATGACCCAGGACGCCTCATCAATTTGACTTTTCGGTACTTTTACGGCAGCCAGCGTATTGGTGCCGCCGATGCCGCGCGTATTGATGATAGGGCCGATGCGCCGGATAATGCCTTCATTTTTCAGGCGGGTCAATTTGGAAATAACCACTTCTTCGGTCGTTCCGATTGCCGCCGCAATTTCCTCAAAAGGATGTTTGGAAACCGGAAAACGCAGCTGAATCAGATTGATCAGTTGCCTGTCAATGTTGTCCAACTCAACAGATTTGACCTCCGCCTGTTTGAACTCGGTGGGTTTGAATTCGGCGGGTTTGAATTCGGCGGGTTTGACCTCCGCCTGTTTGAATTCAGCCGGTTTGTTTTTCATTTCGGTCATTTTCAATACCCCGCCGGATAATAGGAACAAAGCGGCTCTTCTTCCATGTAATCGCCTGTCTCCGAGTAAGCGCGCGCGCGGCAGCCGCCGCAGACTGTCTTGTACTCACAGGCGCCGCATTTGTTTTTATACGCCGCGTAATTGCGCAAGTCGTTGAAGACTTTGGCGTTCTCCCAGATGCTTTTAAAAGATTGATTCCGGACATTTCCGGCGGATACCGGCAGATAGCCGCAGGGGTTGACTTCGCCGATGCTTGAAATGAAACCGAATGAAATACCCCCGAGACATCCTTTGGTCATCGCGTCAAGGCCGTGTGTCTGCGGTGTGATTTCAATCCCTTCCCGTTTAGCATGCTGGCGCATGATCCTGAAATAATGGGGCGCGCAGGTCGGACGGATTTGAAGGTCGGTTTTTTTGGACAAATCATAAAGCCATTCCAAAGCGATTTCATATTCTTCGGGTTCGATTTCAAATTCAGACAATTCCGCGCCGCGGCCGGTCGGAACGAGGAAAAAGAAATGGTGAGCAACGGCTCCGACTTCTTTGGCAAAATTGTGAACATCCTCCATTTCATGAACATTGAAACGGGAAATGGTCGTATTGATTTGGAATTCCACGCCGGCCTTTTTCAAATTCTCAATGCCTTTCATGGAACCGGCAAAGCAGCCGGGAATCATCCGAAACGCGTCATGTGTTTGCTCGCGCCCGTCCAGACTGACGCTGACGCGCTGTATTCCGGCTTCTTTGATTTTATGAGCAACTTCTTCCGTTACCGGAACACCGTTTGTTGCCAGCGTCATCCGAAAGCCCAAATCCGTTCCGTACCGGGCGATTTCAAAAATATCTTTGCGCATCAGCGGCTCGCCGCCGCTTAAAATGATAATCGGCGTGCCGGTTTCACGGATTTGTTCCAGCAGTTTTTTAGCTTCTTCCGTTGTCAGTTCCCCGTCGGCCGAAGCGGCCGTAGAAGAACCGCGGCAATGTTTGCATTTTAAATTACAGGCTGCCGTTGTTTCCCACGCTAAGATCCTCGGCGGACGAACCCCGCCGACCGATTCCCGCATTGTGCCGGGATGACCGCGCGGATATTTGCCTGATTCTGAATTCATTTTTTTCCCCTCGTTTTTGCATCTGATTTGTTTGTTTTTAAGGTTTTTAATTAAGTTTTTATTAAGTTTTTAATTAAGTTTTTAATTAAGTTTTTAATTAAGTTTTTAATTAAGTTTTTAATCCTCACATCCGCATCGAATGTGATAATGAACGCAATGCCTCATTTCTCATGAGATGGTCTAATATAACGATTGCCGCCATTGCTTCTCCGACAGGAACAAAGCGCGGCGCAATCACCGGATCATGGCGGCCGGAAATATTAATTTTAGCCGTTTTTCCGTTCGCTAAATCCACAGTTTCCTGTGTCACCGAAACGGATGGCGTCGGTTTGATTGCCGCGCGGAACCGGATCATGTTTCCGGTCGAAATGCCTCCCAAAATACCGCCGGCATGATTTGTTTTTGTCATGACTTTGCCGTCTTTGATTTCAAAGGCGTCGTTAAATTCGCTGCCGGATTTTTCAGCCGCTTCAAATCCGCCGCCGATTTCAAATCCTTTTACGGCGCCGATGCTCATGATCGCTTTTGCCAAATCAGCGTCCAGTTTATCAAAAACGGGCTCGCCGAGTCCCGCGGGGACGCCGCGGATCAAACCTTCAACAATACCGCCGACAGAATCGCCTTTTTCGCGGGCGGCCAAAACTTCCGCTTCCATCAGGACAGCCGCTGCCAAATCCGCGCAGCGAACGCTGTTTTTTTCAATGTTTTCCGAAATGCCTTCAAACGGCAAATCGTTCAGGACACCGGGACTTGCTTTGACGCCGCCGATTTGCGTTGTATGGCAGACGATATCAATCCCAAAGCCGGAAAGAATTTTTTTGGCAACGGCGCCGGCCGCCACCCGTCCGACGGTTTCGCGGCCGGAACTACGTCCGCCGCCGCGGTGGTCCCGGATGCCGTATTTTTGTTAATAGCCGAAATCGGCGTGGCCGGGGCGGGGCATATCGCGCAGAGCGTCATAGGCGGAAGGATCGCAATCGGCATTGTAAATCGCCAGACAGATTGGCGTGCCTGTTGTTTTGCCTTCAAAGACGCCGGATAAAATCAGAGCGGTGTCCGGTTCATTGCGGGTCGTTGAGACGGCGCTTTGGCCGGGGCGGCGGCGGTCCAATTCTTTTTGAATGTCTGCGGCGGACAAAGAAACACCGGGCAAAACACCGTCTATCACTGCGCCGACGGCCGTGCCGTGGGATTCACCCCAGGTCGTCACCCTGAAAACCTCTCCGAACGTGTTTCCTGCCATATTTTCGCTCCGAATGTATGAAATGATATGAAGAATGGTATGATGAATAATATAAAGAATACCTGTAATTATTTGCCCGCTTTAAGGTATAAATTCTCTTCGTCATACGCGAAAGCGGAATTTCCTGTTTTTTGAGTAAAATAGAATGACTAAATATGTTGTCTTATAGATATAATTTTTCAAGGGTCACGGCACGAAGACCAAGTCTGTATATCAGACCTTCAAATAATATTCACGCAATCGGAGAATAAATATACGGAAGGCTGAGAGGGTTTTTTTGGTAATATGATTGTTTTATGGGAGATTTTGGTTATTTTTTGGATTTTAATATATAAAGTTTTTGAAAAAAGCAGGTTCTCAAAATATTTTAATCATGTATAAATAAAGGAAGACTGCGGTTAAAATTCCATAGCTGGAAGCAGTTTATTATGTCGGCGGGAATTTGAAATCCCGCATTTTCGGTCTGTTTTTGCTATGACCCAAAACAAATTTGAAATGTTGGAAAAAGGAAAGACTTCACAAAAAAATTGTGCATTTTCTAAAATTGTCACATAAAAGAGGAGAAATATGAGTGGCGACAACCTGATTATCAATGATGAAAATCAAATAATCTATGGTCAAATAAAAGAAATTTTGACTGTGGCGAGGGCAAAAGCCTATTCCGCCGTAAATTTTGCCATGGTTGAGGCATATTGGCTTATTGGAAAACAAATCGTTGAAGCACAAGCAGGCAGCGAACGAGCTGAATATGGGACGCGATTACTCAAATATCTTTCCGAACAACTGATGCGCGATTTCGGAAAAGGTTTCGAAGAAAGGGAATTGCGGAAAATCAGGCAGTTCTACCTGACTTTTCCAATTCGGGACGCACTGAGTCCCGAATTGAGTTGGACACACTATCGCCTTGTTTTAAGAGTAACCGAAACCAAAGCCCGGAATTTTTACATGGACGAGTGCATAAAATCCAATTGGAGTACCCGCCAACTTGAAAGGCAAATCAACACCCATTTTTATGAAAGATTGTTGTCAAGCCAAGATAAAGAAGCAGTTGCAGCGGAAATTCAAAAAACCGAGTCGCCTCCCGACCCGAAGGATTTCATCCGCAACCCCGTCGTTTTGGAATTTTTAGGCGTAACCCCCTCGTCAAATTTGTATGAAAAAGATTTGGAAACCGCGGTTATCAATCATTTGCAGGAGTTCCTTTTAGAAATGGGCAGGGGCTTTTCCTTTATCGCCCGCCAAAAGCGCATATCCTTTGATGGCAAAGATTTCTACATTGATTTGGTTTTCTACCACTATATTTTGAAATGCTTCGTGCTTATCGACTTGAAAATGGGCGATTTAACGCATCAAGATTTAGGGCAGATTCAGATGTATGTCAATTATTACACCCGCGAAATGATGAATGAAGGGGACAATCCTCCCATCGGTGTCATCCTTTGCACCGACAAAAACGAGGCGGTAGTTCGTTATACCCTTCCTAAAGACAACGATCAGATTTTCGCTTCAGAATATACATTTTATTTGCCTACCGAACAGGAATTGAAAAATGAAATTTACGCGGCGATCGGCGAAAAAAGGATTTTTCGGAAAAGTGGCAAAGGCGATGAAAAAATGATTTAATGCAATAGGGGTTTATGTTCAATATTTTCTGTAACGTTTCTGCAATGTTTTTGGTACATATTTATGGGCTTTTAATCTTTATTTGAAGGGATGTGCTGAAGTATAAGGAATGGGAATTTATATCAAAAAATCCTAAATTCTTAAAAAAAATTCTCTATTCTTATCGCCCTTTTTCAAAAAGTTTTCAAAAAACGGACAATCAAAAACAAAAAGGATACTATGAACCTGATTCAAATTTATAACGAAAAATGCAGTATGTGCGGCCGGTGTGCGGATGTCTGCCCGAGCTATGACAGCGCAGATATTATCCCCTCGCTCTGCCGTTATATTGAATCCGGAGGCAAAACAGAAGAAGGCAGCCCCTTGGAGTATGACATTCGTTTGTGTTACACCTGCAATGTCTGCACCCTTGCCTGCCCCAAAGACTTGGGTATCCGAAAGCTCATTTCCGCGGCCCGCGAGAAAAGAACGCAAATCAACGGCCCGACGGAAGAACAGGGACTTGTCGACCCGTTTTCTGACAACAACCTTTACAAAAAAATCGGCGAATGGGAACATCCGGTCCGATTCAAAAACGAAGGCAAAAAAAGCGAAGTTGTTTATTTTCCCGGCTGCGCCGCTTCTTGCATGAATAAAGTCATCGGCAAATCGACCGTTAAAGTTCTGGAAGCCGCGGGCGTGGATTATTCCGTCATGAGCGGCATTGATTACTGTTGCGGCTCGGTATCGGCGGGAGCCGGAAATACCGGACCCCTTGAAAAACTCGGGCAGAAAAATATCGATGAAATCAATGCCCGCGGTTCGAAAATTTTAATTACGACGTGTCCCGGATGCTACCGCGCGTTCAAATTGCTGTACCCGCAAAAATTTGAAAATATCCGTTTTGAAGTCCTGCAAATTTCCGAATACTTCGCCCGGCTGCTGGCGGAAGGAAAACTGAATTTTAAAAGAGACATGGGAGAATATACAGGCGCCGGCGGTCAATTGAAATTATTCTATCAGGACCCCTGCCATTTGACACGCGCGCTTGGAATTTACGAAGACCCGCGCCGCGTTGTCGCGGCCATCCCCGGAACGGAATTGGTCAACCCCTCCCCGGAAGGCTCGATTTGCTGCGGATTCGGCGGCGGTGTCCGAACCACCTTTCCGGAAAAATCAATCCGGCGGGCGGAAGAAGTTCACGAATATGCAAAAAGCATGGGCAGCGATGTGATTATCACGAATTGCGGCGGCTGCATGAAAAATTTAATCGAAGGCGGTTATATGTCAAAGAAAGACCACCTCCCCGTTTATGATTTAGCTGAATTCGTCTCCATCGCCTGCGGCGGCGACCCGACCGAAAGGGATGACATGAAACTGATTTACCTCTCAAACAAGGCGCTGCGGGAATGCCTGACAAAATATGATTATGAACCGTTTAAAGATTTAGCTCCTGTTTACGACCCCGATTTGAAATGATAAAGTTTTAATAAAGAAGAATGATTAAGACCATCATTTCAAACCAATTTTTCAAATTAAATCAATTAAAGGAATAATATGACAGAGATTACCCACTGGGCAGATGTCATCGCGGAAGAAGCGATGGCAAAGAATCAGAAGAATCTGATTTCAACCGGCATTACGCCTTCCGGTCACATCCATATCGGAAACATGAGAGAAGTGCTGACCGCGGACGCGGTTTACTGCGCCATGAAAAACAAAGGCGAAGACCCCGAATTTTATTATATCGCCGATAACTATGACCCCCTTCGCAAAGTTTATCCTTTTTTGAAAGAGGAAGAATACGCGCAGCATGTCGGAAAACCGATTTCTGAAATTCCTTGCCCCTGCGGTCACCACAAGAGCTATGCCGATCACTTTTTGGATCCTTTTATCGCCGCAATGGAAGCGTTGGGCATCCGCCCGAAGATTTTGAAAACGGACGAGCTCTACAAAGAAGGGAAATTCGTCGGCGCGATTCAAGCGGCGCTGAAAAAACGCGATGAAATCGCGAAGATTTTGGAAGACGTTTCCGGCAAGGAAGTCACGGAAGATTGGAGCCCGTTTAATCCGATCTGCGAAGGCTGCAAGCGCATCAACAGCGCCAGAGTCACCGGCTTTGACGAAGCGGAAGAAACCGTCAGCTACACCTGCCCCGCTTGCGGCACATCCGGCAAGGTGTCCATGACCGGCGGCGGCAAGCTGTCTTGGCGTGTGGAATGGCCGGCCAAGTGGAAAATTTTCGGCGTCACCGCCGAGCCGTTCGGTAAAGACCACGCGTCAAGCGGCGGTTCATATGACTCGGGCATCCGCATTTCCCGCGAAGTTTTCCAAACGGAGCCGCCTTTGCCGATCATTTATGAATGGATCATGCTCGGCGAAAAGGGGGCCATGTCCTCCTCCTCAGGCGTCGTTGTGTCTATTTCCGAGATGCTTGACGTTGTCCCTCCCGAAGCGCTTCGCTTCTTAATTATGAAGACACGGCCGGAAAAGCACATCAAATTCGACCCGGGACAGCCGCTTTTAAATCTCGTTGACGAATACGAGCGTTTGCGCGACAAAGAGGACCCGACGGCGTTTGAAGAAAGAATTGTTGCTCTGTCGCAGTCCAAAAACGTGAAACAATCCAAGATTCCGTTTAAGCAGATGGTGACGATTTATCAGGTTGCCGGCGGCGATTTGGATAAAATCGACGCTATTGCCAAGCGTTCGGGTTTTGAAGAAAATCCGGAAATGATTAACCAAATGGCGCGTCACGTCGGCCTTTGGCTGGAGACATATGCGCCGCCCTTTGCCAAATTCGGCATCAAAGAGAGCGTCCCCGTTCAAACCGCGTCCCTGACCGACACGCAGCGCGCATTTTTGAACGCTTTTGCGGACTGTTTGGAAGCGGCAGAGACGGAATTAGGGCCGGAAGACATTCAGCGCATTGTTTATGAAACGAAGGAACTCGGATCGGACATTGCCGGAAAAATGGTTCAATATGCCGGCGGCGCGCTTCCTCCCGAAGAAATCGATACGAAGAATTTCTTCATTGCCATTTACACCGCCCTTTTGGGACAGCCGTCCGGCCCGAAAGCCGGTTGGTTCCTGACATCGTTTGATATTGACTTTTTAGTTCTGAGATTCAGAGAAGCGGCGGCATACAGGCCGTGATTGTTTTTTGGGAAGGAACGAAAAAGGAATTCACGTATAAAAGATATCAAGGGAAAAATATGGCACTCGACCCGCAAGACTTGGAAATTATCGAAAAGTACACGCTTCAAAACGCCGTGAAATATGAAGCGGTCCCGCAGGAAAAAGCGGTTCTCGGAAAAGTAATGGGCATTGCGCCGCATTTGAGAAACCGTGTTTTAGAAGTGACGGAAGCCATCAGAGAAATTACCGGCAGTTTAAATAAAACCACGCCGGAAGAGTGGCGCCAAAAGTTGGGTGAAACCGCGCCCGACCTTTTGGAAGAAATCTCCGCGAAACGGGAACCGGAAAAAGGCCTCAAAGAACTTCCGAATGCCGAGAAAGGAAAAGTGATCATGCGGTTTGCGCCCAACCCGAACGGCCCGCCGACAGTCGGCAGCTCCCGCGGTATGATTGTCAATTCCGAATATGTCAAAATGTATGGCGGTCAATTTGTTTTAAGATTTGATGACACGGACCCGGACCAGAAGCGCCCGATGCTTGAGGCTTATGATTGGTACGTTGATGATTTCAAATGGCTCGGCGTCACGCCCGATTTGACTGTCAAAGCCTCCGACCGCTTTGACGCTTATTATGAAATCGCCGAGAAATTGATCGACATGGGACACGCTTATGTCTGTTTCTGCGACGGCGAGACTTTCAAGAGCTTAAAGGATGAAAAACAGGCTTGTCCGCACCGTGGCGCAGCGTGCGAAGAAAATATGAAGCATTGGAAAAAGATGCTTGCCGGCGGTTATGAAGAGCGCGAAGCGGTTCTTCGAATTAAAACCGATATCCGGCACAAGGACCCCGCTTTGAGGGATTGGGGCGCTTTTCGTATTTTAAAGAAAGAGCACCCGAGGCCGGAAATCGGTTCCAGATACATTGTTTGGCCGCTCTTGGATTTTGAGGGCGCGGTGGAAGACTATCTGCTCAAAACAACACACATTATCCGCGGCAAAGACCTGCAAGACAGCGGCAAACGCCAGAAGTATATCTATGATTACCTCGGCTGGACTTATCCGGTGACGCTTCATTGGGGGCGTGTCAGTATTGAAGAGTTCGGCAAGCTCAGCACCAGCGGTATCCGCCGCGACATTGAGGCCGGCGTTTATACGGGCTGGGACGACCCCCGCCTGCCGACGATTAGGGCTCTTCGCCGCCGCGGCATTCAGCCGGAAGCTTTGAAAAAATTTATGATTGAAATGGGCATCGGTGAAACAGATGTCAGCATGAGTATGGAATCCCTTTATGCCGAAAACCGCAAATTCGTTGACCCTCTCGCGCACCGGATGTTTTTTGCGGCAAATCCCGTTGAACTTTCCATTGACGGCTATGAAGGCGGCATTGTTAAAGCGCCGCTTCACCCCGGACAATCCGAAATGCGGGAAATCAAAACCGGCAGCACGGTTGTTGTGACATCGGAAGACGCTTTCGCTTTGCAAGAAGGCTCAAAAATCCGCTTGAAAGACCTCGGCAATGTCGAAATCACCTCATTGTCGCCGCTGAAAGCGAAATATATTGACAATTCCATGGACACCGTCAAAAAGGAAAAGATGAAAATCATCCACTGGGCCCCCGCGGATGGCGTCAAAGTCACCGTTTTCGGACCCCAAGGCCATTATTACGGCATCGGAGAACATCAGATTACAAAAGAGCAGGATAAAGTCGTTCAGTTTGAACGCTTCGGTTTCTGCCGCATTGACGCCGTGAACGGCGATGAAGTGACAGCTTACTTTGCTCACAAATAAAACCGATAAGCGACGGCCGACAAGCGAAAACAAATGAGCAAAAATGAATCGGAACCAAAAAAGGCACAATTAAAAACAATAAAAACATTTGGAATCCATTCAATTTTATCATTTAAATCATCACAATTCATTATTCATTCAAATCATTCCATCACAATTCATTATTTATTCAGGAGAAATCGAAAATGAAGATTTTAGTCAGCGATTCCCTCTCGCAGGAGGGTTTGGCAATTTTAAAGGAAAGCGGTTTTGATGTTATTGTCGATACCGGCCTTTCCGAAGACCAACTTGTTGAAAAAATCAAAGGCATCGACGCGCTCGTCATCCGCAGCGGAACACAGGTCACCGCCAGTGTCATCGAAGCCGCCGACCGGCTGAAAATTATTGGCCGCGCCGGTGTCGGCGTTGATAATGTCGATACGGAAGCCGCGACCAAAAAAGGTATTATTGTTTCCAATACGCCCGACGGCAACACGCTGTCCGCTGCCGAACACACCTGTGCCATGATGATGGCGATGGCCAGAAACATCCCGCAGGCTTGCGCTTCCCTCCGTTCCGACAAATGGGAACGCAATAAATTTATGGGCGTTGAACTCAGCGGCAAGGTTTTGGGCGTTGTCGGTCTCGGCCGCATCGGCGCGGAGGTCGCTAAACGCGCTCAAGCCTTTAATATGACCATCCTCGGCTACGACCCGTTCGTTTCCGAAGAGCGCGCCAAATCCATGGGTATTACGTTAACGACTGTGGAAGATATTTGCCGAAAGGCCGATTTCATCACCGTTCACACGCCGCTCACGAAAGAGACAAAACACATTATCAATGCAGATATGTTCAGCGTCATGAAGCCGACCGCCCGCATTATTAACTGTGCCCGCGGCGGAATCATTCATGAAGGAGATTTGTTTGAAGCCGTGAACAGCGGAAAAATCGCGGGCGCCGCAATTGACGTGTTCGTTGAAGAACCGCCGACCGGCTCGGACTTACTCAAATCCGATAAAATCATCGTCACGCCCCACCTCGGCGCGTCGACCGTTGAAGCTCAAGTCAATGTGGCGATCGATATTGCTTATGAAGTCATCCGCGTCTTAAACGGCGAAGGCGCAAAAAGCGCGGTCAACATTCCGGCCGTCCGCCCCGAATTGATGGAAATCATTTCTCCTTATGTCAAACTGGCGGAAGTTTCCGGCAAAATCGCGGCCACGCTTATCGGCACAAGCTATGACAAAATAGAACAGGCTTACTACGGTGAAATCGCCGGCAAAGATGTCAGAACCGTGACCCTTGCCGCCATTAAAGGCGCGCTTCAGGTTGCTGTCGGCCCCGGCGTCAACTATGTCAACGCCCCCGGCCTTGCCAAATCCCGCGGCGTTGAGGTGAGCGAAAAGAAATCCGACACCAGTGATGAGTACGCTTCCGTTCTCACAGTCACCGTTTCCGGCGGCGGCAAATCCGTCTCTGTGATGGGAACGGCGGTCGGCAACGATATTAAAATCATCCAAATCGACAAGAGCCGTGTTGATGTTTACCCGTCCGCCCACATGATTTTTGCCGACCACATCAACAAACCCAATGTGATCGGCCCGTGCTGCCAAATCCTCGGCGAAAACAACATCAACATCTCCGGTATGCAAGTCGGTTACGTGAAAATCGGTGACCCGACAATCATGGTCATCAGCGTGGACAGCGATGTTCCGGAAGCCGTTTTAAAAAGACTGACCACCGTTGACGGCGTTTTAAGCGCCAAGATTGTGGCGATTTAATTTCTTTTTGATTTTATTTATTGAATTTTTAATTTATCACATTTGCCGCATTCTAATGCGGCAATTTCTTTTTGTTCGGCTAAAAAGACAAAAAAAACCAAAATCAATGACTATGTTAAATCCGAATGAAAGTGCCTGAATGAAAAACGAGTTGGAGGGTGAGGGGCCATTCCACATCCTCCTCCTCAGAAATAGACTTTGTACGAAAAATCTGATTAATTAAGTTCTTTTCGTACAACCACTCTTCGGGCATATCTTATATAATAAAGTACATAGGAATTAACGAAATGCTCATTTCAAAAATTCAGCAATCTCTTTATCCTGATAATAGTTAATCATCTCTAAATAACTCATCCCAACTGCAATTTCAGGATTATACAACATCTTTAATGCCAATGTATCTATACCTGACGCACCGAAAACTGGCTCACTATCTCGATTCAGAATGCTTGTATTGTCATAAACATGGCCATAAAATCCAACCATATGAAAAATTTCATGTAAAAGGA
>WRDC01000005.1 GCA_009783635.1 Methanimicrococcus sp.
AAAAGCTGAAAAGAGCGCCATGATTTTCGTGAATATGGCGGATGATGTCATTTTGTCATGCCTGAAAATCGCCGCCCGCTTTGAGAAAGGCGTCATGGATGAGGACAGCGCTCTTGAAATTTTAGCGCAGATCCAGGACATCGTTGTGGAAGAAGTTTTGCCGATTTCAGAAGACGCCGACGATATGCTTATGTCTGTTCAGGACGCGCTCAACTGTTCGTTTGCCGGATTTGAGGCTTATTTCCTCAGCGATTACGACAAGAAAGCCGACATCAAGAAATTGATCAAAGAAGCCGCCGCCGCCGAAGAAAAAGAAGATATTGACGGCGCGTTCACCGCGGTTGCGAGAATCGGCGCGATGGTCATTTCCGGAGAGCCTTTTGACGAAGAATATTTAACGATCCCGCCCGAAGAAAGTTTTGTCGCCGAATGGTTGGATGGCATTGATTCCATCGCCGCCGCCATGGTCGGAACCGACAGCTACAAGAACTTCGATGAAGTTGACGATGAAGAATAAAAACGAGGCGGAAACTTCCGCCTTTCACCTTTTTTACCTTTTTTTCTTTTTTTTGAGCGCTTCCTGCATGACTTTTTTTTGAGTTTTTAAAAAACGTTCAGTTTTGTTTCTGACAATTTAACGGAAAAACGGCAGGACATATTATCGAAGGTTTTGAAAAATCAGACGGGTCGCATACGGGCCCGCTGCGTTTCCTGTTGGAAATGGCGCTGCCGGTAGTGGCATAAATAAAAAGAGTCAAAATAAAACAACCAATGACCGGCGTTAAATCACATGAAATTATGCGCTTTTGATTAAAGATCAGATTCAAAAAAATATTTTTTTTGTTCTTATTTTGTTCTTAATCATCCTTTAAAGGTTTGCGCATATAAATATCGAAAAAGAATGGAGGAGCTGTTTTATATCGCTCTTTGACTTGGTCCAGCTAATATTTCACCGGGAAAACATCTTTGTAAGTTATGCGTATTTTCTCTTCCATATTTACCACCTTTACCGTTGAATATTTTATTATCTGTTTCTGTCGTAATTATTTATAAAATTTTGCTATGTAGTGGGGATTCAGCTCCGAATCGAAATAAAACTTTCTTTTGACCCAAATAAACCCTTCTGATTTTGTAATGACGGCAACATCGATCGGTCCTCCTACTGTTTCAATCTCATTTGTGATTTTGAGTCTGAATGAAGACAAATTGATTAGAGATTCCGCCATCATTGCTAATTCTGTTTTTGACATACTGCTTACCGCTCTGTAGACGGGTGTAACGAAAACGGCATCAGAATACTCCATTATATCTTTCATTATTTCATCTGCCGCATCAGAACATTTTGTTTTAAGAATATTCGGAATATAATTTTCAAATTCCGGATTCATTCCGAAAATAAAGGAATCAATCGTTTCTCTTTGCGCAAAAGCTAAAATTTGGGGTGATTTAGAACAATCTTTTATTGTCCCCGATAAGCCGGCTAATTTGTTTCCCAAAACCCTGTCAACAGCCATTGAAAATGTTTTTGGCATAAAATCCTTTTTGCCAAAGCCTGAAATAACGACTCCCGAAACATACATCCTTATCATTCTATTGAAAAATGCCCTGTTGACTTCTTTAATTAAATCCTTTATCTCATCATACATCTGTTCGTAGACGATGAAACCGACATGATCAAATTCTTGTTCTAAATGGTCCAATATTTCATCGAAATTGTTTTGATATTCTATGCCCCTTGATATGATGCCGATGTAATCTGATAAATAACCCCGAATCGAATTCACATATTCATTTCTTGAAAAAACGGCACCCGAATCTGATAAATTGTCGGAATGACCAGAGCATTGTTTCAAATTATACATCACATATTCCAGCAAAACACGATGATGATTTTCTAACTCGGACATTGCCGATTCCATTTGTTTTCTTTGGTCAAACATTTCGTTATTTTCCAGAAAATCTATGAAATAACTTTCAAATTCTTCCAATGTGTCAAATTCTTTGCCCTTGACTCTTTCTCTTAGCGTATGAATGATTGTTTCCCAAGGCAGCCCCATGAAATATGAAGAGTTGTAAATCATGATACCGATCGAATGTTCGTATGAAAGAGCGAACAACTTATTCATCGTCGGAGTTGTTTTACTGCCTGTAAGAGTTTCTATCGTTCCTGCGCTGTCCGCCGCTAAAGCGACAGCGTTCCTGTTCATTAAAACGATTTCAGCGGTCATGATTATGTTTCTCCGTTTGTAATTATCGGATGACCGCTTTTCAGGCTTCTTGGTATAAAATATCTGTTTTTTGCGTATAAAGAAAAAGTATTTATTCTGCCCTTAAGACGATGACCGAACACAATTTTGCCATCGGCCCTGAGAGAAAACAAACGCTTCAAAGCACTTCAAAACCCGTTTTCAGTGAGCAGAGGAAATAAACCTTTATATAGAAGCATCCCTCTATTTCTTTATTCTTAAAATAATAATACATGTTATCTTTTTTCAAAATAAGCCACACGAAAAATCAGAACATGTTTCTTCCAACTTTCAATTGCTTTTAAATAATCCGAATAGGTCAAACTTTATCGCTGGCGGTATCATCCATGGTTGATGTCAAACTGGAACTTGAATTACTCAGACAAAAATTACTGGATTTGTCTTTGAATAACAATCTTTTAAATTACTCTCCTTCTAAAAAGAGAACAGTCGAAATTAAAAATGAAAATATTTCTGAAATTTACGATATTTTGGTGATTCAGGAAAAAACGATGCGTTTTAAAGCTGACCCGAACGCCGTTAAGAAAACAACAAAAAAAGACGTAGAAGATGCCGAAGCTGAAGGCGCGGACGGCGAATCCGCGGGACATGACGAAGAAGAAACCGGATTTTTGAAAGGACTGTTGAAAAAAAAGGACGACAGCTCCTCCGTTTCCCTCGAAACGCCGTACCATATCGATGAATTGGAAGACCGGCTGTTCCACGCCAACAATCAAGCCATTTCCATTTTTGAAGAGCAGGGTTACCCGATTCTTTATTTGGCGGTCGGGTTTTTAAAATGGACGGACGGCACGAACAAATTCTTTAAAGCGCCGCTTGTTTTGATCCCCGTTGAATTCAAGCGCGTCGGGCCGAAGAGAAAGTTTACGGCGAGATGGACAGGCGATGATATTTCTGTTTCCATTACGTTAAAAGCCAAACTGCTCGAATTCGGTTTGGAACTGCCCGAATTTGTCGGCGCGGATGATAAAAACGCCACCGAATTTTACATGAAATCCGTTGAAGACTTGATTTCCGATAAGAAAGACTGGGAAATAATCCGGGAAGCCAATGTCGATTTCTATAACTTCAAAAAATTCGTCATGTATAAAGACCTCGACCCGAAAATATGGCCGGAAGGGCGGGGACCGGAGACGCACCCGCTGATCAATCAGGTTTTTAATCCCTCCGATGAATCATACGACGGCGGTTTTTCGGAAAACGAAGTGGATTTGAAGCTGGACACAAAAAATGTGTATCACGTTGTCAATGCCGATTCATCTCAAATTTCGGTGATCGAAGATGTCAAAGCCGGCAAAAACCTTGTGGTTGAAGGGCCGCCCGGCACCGGTAAATCTCAAACAATCACCAATTTGATTGCGGAACTTTTGATGATGGGCAAAAGTGTTTTGTTTGTCAGTGAAAAGATGGCGGCGCTTCAGGTTGTTAAGAAAAGGCTGGATATGATCGGCTTGGGCGATTTGTGTTTGGAAATCCACAGTCACAAGGCGCAGAAAAAAGCGGTTTTGGACGAGCTTGACAGAACGTTAAAGCGCCAGCAGCCCATTGAAAAGAACTACGCTCAAGATTTAGCGGAACTTGAAAATCTCAAATATGAGCTGAACGAATATTCCAGAACGCTCAGCCAGCCCGTCGGCCCGATCGGGTATACGATTTACGATATTTACGGCATCCGCGAAGATGTCGGCCATTACTTTACGATGCACAAAAGAAAAATGACTCACGCGGAACTCAAAAATCCCGAAAAATGGGACAGAAAACAATGGACTGAGGCCGTTTCTATTTTGGAAAAAATGGGCGACGCGCTGCCGGGTGTCGGCGGCGTGAAAGAAAACCCGTGGCGCGATGTCCGGCCGGGAATCGTTCTGCCTCCCGATTTGCAGGAAATTGAAACGCTTTTGGAAGATTCCTACCGCCGCGCAAAAGTCATCAGCGACAATGTGGACGCCATTGTCAAAGAAACGGGGCTCAAGGCGCCCGATTCATTGAATGATTTGGACAAAATCACAAAAGGCATCGGCGCATTCCAAAACGCTCCGAAAATCAGCCAAGACGTTTTGAAAAAGCAAAGCATCAAAGAAAGAAATACGCAAAAAGAGCTGATGTCAAAGGCGAAGAGATATCAGCAGCTGGGAGAGATAATCGAAGAAATATTCACCTCCCAAATCTTTGATGAGGACGTTGAGACTTATTTGAAGAAATCCGGCAAGCTTTTGAAGTTCATGGACAGCGGTTTCAAAGAATCCAAAGAACGTATCTTAAATTGCTACATTCAAAGGACCGATAAGAGCGATGCCCGAATTAAAGAAGACCTTCTGAAAGTGCGGGAAATCGAAAACTTGAGCCGTGAGTTTGAAAACTCCAAGCAAAAAGCCCATCTCCTCTTCGGCTCGCTTTGGGAAGAAGGTCTCAAAGAGCCGAAAGTTTTGGAAGCGTTCTACGACTGGATTATCCTTTTTGAAGATTTGGAAAGTAACGGCCGCGTGACGGAAGAGACATACGCTTGTATCGAAAGAGGAATCAACGGCAGCTCTTTATTGACCGCCGTTGAAAACATTGAACGTGAAAAGAATCAGCTGGCCGGCCCGCTGATGGATCTGGTTAACGGTGTCGGCGCGGACCCCGGCCTGTTCTTTAATGAAAAGAACGTGAAAGAGATCAGGCCCTCGAAAGAAACGCCAAAAGCCGAGCCCGCTGCCGCCGGCGCAAGCAAACAAAAGTCTGAAAGCGGCGACTTGATGAACGCTTCTGAGCCGGAACCGGCGGAAGACGCCGTTAAAGTGCCCGAAAAGCGGAAGTATGAATTCACCGGTTTTGCAAGCAATTCCGCAGGCGGCCCCACAAGCGGTTCTGCCGGCGGCCCCGCAAGCAATTCCGCAGGCGGCCCCACAAGCAATTCCGCAGGCGGCCCCACACGCGGTTCTGCCGGCGGTTCCGCAAGCGGTTCCGCAAACACCGTCGGAAAAGGCATCGAAAAAGTTTATCGTGACACATTGTCCGCCAAGCAGCTGAATAATATTTTGTACGTTTGGAAAGAGGAGCTGCCGTCGCTTGTTTTGTGGAGCCAGTTCCTTCTTTACCGCGAGAAATGTTTGGAAACCGTTGCCGCCCCGATGGTTCCGCTGATCAATGAAAATGAAGTGCTGCCGGAAGATTTGATTCCGGCGTTCAAAGGCAATTACACTGACGGTGTCCTGCGCGCCGAATTTATGAAAAAGCGTGTTCTTTCAACCTTCATTAAAGAAGTGCACGAGAGCAAAATTCATAAGTTTGAAGACTTGGACAACAAAGTCATTGTAAAGAACCGCGACCGCGTCAATATTGAAATTTACAAGCGTATGCCGCAGATCTATATCGGCGCTTCCCGCGAATCCGAAGCCGGCATCCTCTTAAATGAATTCAACAAGAAGAAAGCGCATATGCCGATCCGCCGCCTGATGTCCAGTGCGGGCGGACTGATTCAGAAGATAAAGCCGTGTTTCATGATGAGCTCGCTGTCGATTGCGCAATACCTGGAACCGCAGCACACATCCTTTGATGTCGTTATATTTGACGAAGCCAGTCAGGTCCGGCCGGAAGACGCGCTCGGCGCTTTGCTCCGCGGCCGCCAAGTGGTTGTGATGGGCGACTCCAAACAGCTCCCGCCGACAACCTTCTTCGAAAATTTATTGGAAAGCGATGACGAATATAATGAAGACGCTTCCTTTTATTCGGATGTGGAAAGCGTTTTGAACATCTGCAAACGCAGTTTCCCGTACAAGACCCTGCGCTGGCACTACAGAAGCCGTCATGAATCGCTGATTGCGGTTTCGAATAATGAATTTTACGGCAACCATCTTTACGTTTATCCGTCGCCGCTTCACGAAGATAGGAATATGGGACTTCAGTTCCGCCATGTCAAAGATTCCGTTTATGAGCGCGGCAAAACCGGCACGAACAAAGAAGAAGCCGGAATTGTGGCACAGGAAGTCATGCGTCATTTCATCCAGTTCCCCGACAAGACGTTGATGGTCGGAACGTTCAACGTGAAGCAGCAGGAAGCGATCCAAAAGGAAATCGAGTCTCTCGTTAAAAGCAGTCCGGGCTTTGAAAAATATTTCACCAATGACAAAGGTGAAAACTTTATGGTCAAAAACATCGAAACGATTCAGGGCGATGAAAGAGATGTCATTTTCGTCAGCATTGGTTTTGGTTTTGATCAAAACGGCAAGCTTTCCAAGAACTTCGGACCGCTCAACCGCGACGGCGGAGAACGCCGTTTGAACGTCTTGTTTACGCGCGCCCGCGAGAAATGCGTTATTTTTTCCAACTTCCGTTCAATCGACTTGAATCTGACCGATGAAGACCCGGCCGGTCTCCGTGTCTTAAAATCATTTTTGGCATATGCCGAATCAAAAACATTCGTCATGAAAACGCCGGAATATGAGCCGGATGAAGTCACGTTTGAGGAATCTGTCGCCATATTCCTGCGCGAGCAAGGCTATACGGTTCATCCCAAAATCGGCTGCGCCGGTTACAAGATGGATATGGCGATCATTAATGAAAATGTACCCGGCCACTATATCATCGGCATTGAGACCGACGGGCCGCAATATTTCAAATCCCGCGTCGCCCGCGACCGTGACCGCCTGAGAAGAGATGTTCTGGCGGGGCTCGGCTGGCAGCTTTGCCGCGTCTGGTCCACCGATTGGTACTTAAATCCGCAAAGAGCGAGAAAGGGACTCTTGGATTCGATTGAAAAAGCGAAAGAAAACGCTAAAAAAATTCAGGCGCCTGTCGACTTGGACTTGGATGAGGATGAAGTGACAATCACCCTCACCGATGAAAAAGACATTGAAAAGATGCGGAAAATCATTAGTGAAAGAGAGGCTGAAAGCCGCCGCCGGAAAAGGGAACAAGCCGAAAAAGAACAGCGTGAAGCTGAGTCATCACCGGCCGAATCCGAACCGATAGAGCAGGACGTTTCGGAAAAAGAAACAAAACAGCCCAAAAAAGAGAGGACGGACGAGCCGGAAACGACTTTAAAACCCGCGGAGCAAAAACCTGAAAAAGAAATGAAAAGACCGGCGGAAGAAGTGAGAAAACCGGCGGAAGAAGTGAGAAAACCGGCGGAAGAAGTGAAAAGACCGGCGGAAGAAATGAAAAAGCCGGCGGAAGAAGTGAGAAAACCGGCGGATACAGTCATTGAATACCATCCGAAAAAGGAACCGGCGGCTTCAAAACAGCAGGCGGAGAAAGCAAAATCCGACCCCAAGCCGGCGCCTGTCGTTTCGAGAATGGAGAGGGTGGAAATTGACTACATAGACTTTGGTGATGAAAGCGAGCCCGTCGGCGATGATGACTTGGATGAAGATGATATCTTTTACGACATCAAGAAAATGCCGGCCGACATTACGGACGAAGAGCTTTTTGACGTGGCGCCGCTGATTCAAAACGGTGTTCCCGACTTCAAGCCGTATGAAGGCATCAATTTGCCGTCCACCGAAAATCTGACAGAGATCCCGCGCCATAAGATGGAGCATGAAATTGTTGAAATCGTCTGCTTTGAAGGGCCTGTTCACAAAGAGCAGCTGATTTTGGAAATCAAAACGCATTGTGATGTCAACCGTTTGACAAAAGCAATGCGCGATATGATTATACGTGAAGTGTCCTCGGCCGAAAAATCCAATTATATCCGCGTCCGCGGCAATTTCCTCTGGCCGCCCAAATTAAAAGGCTGCATTGTCAGAAAGAGAGAAGGCGACCTGCTGAATATCGACTGGATTTCAGATGAAGAAATCTTGCAGGCGGCAGTTTACATTTTGAAAACACAGTATTCGACGCCGCAGGATCAGCTGGTGAAACGCGCCGGCCAAATTCTCGGATTCAAAATTATGCGCCCGCCGGTCAAAGATAAGATGACGGCTGTTATCGAAGAAGCCGTGTCCGACGGCAGACTGGTACAGCTGCCGAACGGCAAAATCTATTTGGACGAATGATTTTAAAAAAAGATTTATTTTAAAAAAAGATTTAAAATTGCGGCCGGAGCGAATCGAAGGCCGCAATTTTTTAAATTTAAAGCTCTAAAGTACTTTTCCAAACACCGTGAAGGTTACAGTACGAAACGGCGCCGAACGCTTTGTATTGATCAATGTCGATCACTTTGAAAGTCGCGACCGGTTCCGCAATTGTTGCCGCAAAGTCGGCGCGGCCAATGTAAACAATCCGATCATTTTCCTTTTTGATGCCGTAAAGGTCGATCCAAACGATGTGATGTTCAATCGTGTTCGGATGAGGAACTTCTTTTCCGACGGTAATGATAACAACGTTCTCATGCGTTCCGCCGTGGCCGCGTCCGCGTTCGATGACGGGGGCGTGCTTCTCTTTTCCCTCTGCTTCGGGGTTCTTAAATAATGCGGTAAAATCCATTCTTTTTTCCTCCCGGGAAATTTCCCGATTTTATCATTGAATGTTACTCGAAATTAAATATATATCTGTTTTACAAAATCTGTTTGACTAAATTACAAAATATGAAACCGAAATAAATATGAAACCGAAATAAATATGAAACCGAAATAAATATGAAAACGGCAAAATAATAAATGCCGTTTTTGTTTTCCGAATTTTTGCCGTCAAAACCGTTTTGAAGATACCGTTTTAAAGATACCGTTTTAAAGATACCGTTTTGAAGGTATCGTTTTGAAAATGCTTTTAATCTTTTTAATGTTTAAACCGTTTTTTACCATGAGAATTGACCGTCAGGATGCTTGCCCTTTCGGTTTCCCATGGATTTCTCATTTTTTAAAATCGTATTTTCCCGCGTTGTTGCCCTTTTTATAATTCAACAGGGTTCAGAAAACCCCGGAGGTGGAGATTCGATGGGGTTAACAACCGTTTTTACGCAGTCAATACTGTATTTAAGGCAATTCGGACAAGTCGAGCGAATCAACCTGTAATAAATAATAGTAATTATTCCTATTTAATATTTATGATTAGATTGAAAGGAATGCTTTACCTTACGAAATTCAGCTTTGATTAAAGTGAACAATTAGGTATTTAGATCTCATAATCATTACTAATAAGTAAGGATTACCTATGTTTTAATCCTGAAATCGGAAATTAAATATAAATATATTCAATGTATAATTGCATATTATATATATTTCAAAAATATATGTTGCCTCCGCTTATTCAGCGCCGAGGCAGTTGTTTATAATTGATGTTTTATTCTGCGTGTCCCCGCAGGTGCGGGATTTCAACGCCGGTATGATTCGTTGGTTATGGGAATTTAAAATTGTATAATTAATGATTAATTGTAAAAAAAACGTTAGATTGAAACAGGTGATATTTGTTGATTGACCTTATGGACATCGTTTTATTAAGCCGCCTTCAATTCGCAATTACTGTGTTTTTCCACTTTATTTTTGTTCCGCTGACTCTTGGTCTCGGCGCAATGGTTGCGTATTTTGAGCTGGCTTATTGGAAAACTCAAAAAGAAAAATGGATGAAGTTGGCCAAGTTTTGGGGCAACCTATTCAAAATCAATTTCGCATTCGGTATCATTACCGGGTTTGCCATGACGTTCCAATTCGGAACCAACTGGGGCCTGTATTCCGAATTCATGGGAGACGTTTTCGCATCCCCGCTCGCTCTTGAAGCGCTCATCGCTTTCTTCTTGGAAGGCACATTCTTCGGTATCTGGCTTTTCACCAGCCACAAGAAACCGCTTCTTAAAGCTGTTTCAATGGTTTTGGTTTCCGTCGGTACCATGATTTCCGCTCTTTGGATTATCACGGCAAACGCATTCATGCAAAATCCGGTCGGTTATGAAATGGCGGCGGACGGCTCCAAAGTTATTTTGTCAAACTTTGTCGAAGTTTTAACCAATCCGTACCTTTGGAACATGCTGGTCCACACGCTTTTGGCAGCTTATTTCCTCTCGGCGGTGTTTATCGTTGCCATCAGCGGTTATCATTTACTTAAAAAATCCAACGCCGACCTTTTCCGAACAACCATGAAAATCGGCATTTACCTCATGATTGTCACTGCGATTCTTTTGCCGTGTCTCGGTATGTTTTACGGTCACTATATCGGCGGTGTCCAGCCCGTTAAAGCCGCAGCGATAGAAGCGGTTTGGGAAAGCGGCGCAGAAAAACCGATGTATTTGATTCAAATTCCGTCTGACTCAAGAGGTGAAAATATTGTCCAACTCCTCGGCGTTCCGTACATCGGAAGTTTCCTGCTGACGGGTGATTTCCGAGGAGAGGTGACGGGGCTAAATGATATTGCCGTAGAAGATCGGCCGCCTGTCGCTATAACATTCTTAAGTTTCAGAATCATGGTGACTTTGGGCGTTGTTTTCATTCTGCAAGCCTTAGCCGGCCTTTATTTGGTTACCAAAGACCCGGCGATGGAATCCTCAAAAGCGCAAAAATACATGAAACTCATGTTGTACAGCCTGCCGTTGCCGTATATTGCAATCGCGTTTGGCTGGGCAGTCGCCGAAGTCGGCCGCCAGCCGTGGATCGTCTACGGTTTGTTCCGGACGTCCGAAGCCGTGTCAGGTGTTCCGGCCATTCAGATTCTCTTCTCCATGGCTCTTTTGGTGCTCTTCTACCTGCTCCTGTTCGTTCTGTTCCTGTATCTGATGAAAAGGGCGGTCGTTGCCGGTCCCGAGGAGGTGCGCGAACATGCTTGAATATGATTTCTTGATCAATGTTTGGTTCATTCTTTGGTGCGTCATTTGGGCGATTTATTTGGTCGTTGACTCCTTCTCCCTCGGCGCCGGTATGCTTGCGGCATTCATGCCGAAAAACGCCGGCCAGCTTGTTCAGTTTGCCAAATCCATCGGCCCGTTCTGGAGCGGTAATCAGGTTTGGCTGATTCTGGCAGCAGGCGGTACGTTTGCGGCATTCCCGCTGATCTTCTCGAAGATGTTTACATGGCTTTACATCCCGATGATGCTTTTGCTGATCGCCATTATTTTGCGCGGCATTTGCGTTGAGTTGATTTACGAAGACAGCAATAAAAATCTGCAAAAGGTTTTCCAATACGGTTGGGCGATCGGCAGTCTTTTGATCACCGTTGTTCTGGGAGTTGCTTTTACCAACTTCTTCAGAGGAATGATGATTGAGGCCAATTATGTGTACGCCGGGACATTGCTCGGTCTGTTCAACCCGCATGCGCTTTTGGGCGCGCTTTTGTTTGTCCTGTTCTTCGTGACATCGGGCGCTCTTTGGGTCGCGCACAAAACGACCGGCGATATTTCCGGAAGATGTGTCAACCTCGCCAAAAAGACTTCTCTCGCCGTTGCGGTTGTTGCTTTGCTTTACATCCTCGCGCTCTTCAACACAGACGGTTTTGCGGTCAACCACAACGCTTATCCGGTCTTCTATGCCGTTCCGCTGATTGCGGTCGTATTTGCTTTGGCATGCATTGCGCTTTGCTTTAAGAAATCCGATAAACCGTTCTGTGCATTCGTTGCAAACCTCGGAACCATCTTCTTCGGCGCGGCAACCGGCGTTGTAACGCTTTACCCGTATATCTTGAAGTCTGCCATCAACCCCGAATACGGTGTCAGTATTTTTGCGGCCGCTTCAAGCCCGCTGACCCTCACCCTGATGTTCTTCGCCGCTTTGATTTTCGTACCGATCGTTCTGGTTTACCAGCTTTGGTCTTACACGAGATTCAAAGACAAGATTCCGGAAGGGGAATACTGAAAAAAATGTATTTTCACTTTCATTTTTTGAATTGAAAAGAAAAGAGATAAAAACGAAACGGGAATCTGATGTTTGTCGGATTCCCGTTTTTTTTTGTTTTTGCGCTGCTTTTAAAAAGGCATAATAGAACTTAATTTTCAGTTTTTAATTTTCAGTTTTTAATTTTCAGTTTTTTACTCTTCGTCCCCGTCATCCGTTTGAGCGCCGGCCCTGTTTTCATCGGATGAAACAGCTTCGCCGCGTTCGCGGGCTATCTGCTCCCGCGCTTCTTTCAACGACATATATTCGTTTCTTCTTTTCATGAGCCTGTAGACGTTTCGGATGATAATGAAGAGAAAGATAATGATTAAGACAATCAAAACCCAATTAAACAGCGTAATGCCCAAAAATTCCATACTTTTCCTCACTTTGTGAATGATCTTAAAACCGTTAACAATATTTAATTACGATTCTGCGCGGCAGGCGATTCAAAACCTTTATTACTTTTGAATTTCCTATAGTGTTTCCTGTGTTTCCTGTTTGCTTAGAGGCGGACGGAAAAATTTTGATTTAACAGACGAGGGGCTGTGGCCTAACCTGGTAGGGCGATGGGCTCCAGCGGATATATGATGAACAACGGGTCAACCGAGCGACTCCCGACGGGGAGGAGCAATGACGAACCGTTGGAGCGCTGAAGTGCGTTTGAGAGTCGCCGAGAAGTCGGCAATTCGGAGAGACCCGTCGGTTGTGAGTTCAAATCTCACCGGCCCCACGTTTTTTTCACATTTTTTTCACATTATCTTTTTTCGATTGTTAAGGAGAGAAATGGTTATTTCCCGCCTTTTCCGCCGCCATCTGTGTTTTATGCCCGTCCGAATGTGAAATAAATTCAAAACATTTCATTCATTCCGAAATATTTCATTCATTCGGAAACGGTTCATTCATTCCGAAATATTTCATTCATTCGGAAACGTTGCATTCATTCGGAAACGGTTCATTCATTCAAAATTGTTTTTTCCGGGCCGCCGTTGCGTTTGCCATCGCAATCATATTTCCCGCATCGGTTGTGTTTGTGACGACAATCATATTCTTTTCGCGCGCAATTTCCGAGAGTGTCTGCAATTCTCTGAGGCGGATGGCCACCGGAATTTCGTCATAAAGGGCGGCGGCGTCGCGCATTTTTGTCGCCGAAATCTGTTCGCCCTCCGCCAGAATAATTCTGGAGCGCTTTTCTCTTTCGGCTTCGGCCTGCTTGGCAATCGCGCGCATCATGGAATCAGGCAGGCTGACATCGCGTATCGTGACGGCGGTGACGCGGATGCCCCACGGGTCGGTGTCTCTGTCCAAAAGCCGCTGCAAATCTTCATTCACTTTTTCTCTTTGGGTCAGCACTTCATCCAGTTCCATCTGTCCCAAAACGTCACGAAGCGTCGTCTGCGCCAGCATAGATGTGGCATACCGATAATTTTCCACTGCCGTAATCGCTTTTTCCGGATCCATGACCTTGTAATAAACAAAAGCGTCCACCGTGATTGTCACGTTGTCTTTTGTAATAATTTCTTGACGCGGCACATCTATTGTGACGATTCTCATGTCGATTTTTACAGTACGGTCAATGGCAGGCACCGTGAAAATCATTCCCGGTCCCTTCACTCCACTGAGCCTTCCCAGCCGAAAGACAACAACGCGTTCGTATTCTTTTATGACGTGTAGCATTCTTTTTCCTCATTCCCTTTGAAATCAAATCCTTTGCCGGTATTTCCGGCTTGTAATATTAGGTCGTGTTTGTTTATTTCTTTTTTCTCTCTTTTTTCTCTTCTTTTTTCTCTTCTTTTTTCTCTCCCTTTTTTTCTCCTTTTTTCTCTCCCTTTTTTTCTCCTTTTTTCTCTCCCTTTTTCTCTCCCTTTTTCTCTCTCTTTTTCTCTCTCTTTTTCTCTCTCTTTTTCTCTCTCTTTTTCTCTCTCTTTTTCTCTCTCTTTTTCTCTTCTGAGATACCCCTCTTTTTCTCAAAAAAATAATATACGACATTATCATTTTTACAAATATGATTATCCGACAAGAAACCGAGAAGGATTTCCCTCAAATCTTCGAATTTGTCAAAACCGCTTTTCAGACAGCGCATCGTTCCGATGGCACAGAGCAGGATTTGGTCAAGAAATTGAGAGGCGGTGACACTTATATTCCGGAACTTGCTCTTGTCATGGCAGACGGAAATGATGGCGATAGGCTGATCGGTCACATTATGCTGACAAAAATCGCAATCAAAGGCGTCAAATCCCTGCCGAAAAATACATTTGAGATTCTTTTGCTTGCGCCTGTCGCCATCGCTATTGACCGCAGGAACCGTGGTCTTGGCTCGGACCTCATCCGCGAAGCTCTCAAGAAAGCCAAAAACGAAGGCTATGCCGCCGTTATTTCAACGGGCGACCCGCGGTATTTTGAACGTCTCGGTTTTGTTTCCGCGGGGAAATTCAATATTAAAAATAAGCAAAATATTCCGGATGAAAACGTTTTGGTTTATGAACTCGTTTCCGGAATTTTGGAAGGGATCGAGGGAACGGTGGATTTCTTCGGTTGAATACCTGTTTTTGATACTGTTTTGGATACTTGTTTTAAATACCATTTTGGATTACCAAGCTCGTCGCAAAGCCGAATCCCTCATTCAATCGCAAACACCGGCATCAGCAGCACGGGCCGGTCGTTGACGAATCACTGTTTTTTTCAGCCGGGCCGCCGCCGCAGCCTCCGAATGCGCCGTAATGGACGGAACGGTCACCGGTGACCTTAAACGCTTGACCGTAACGTGTCTTGGAAACCATGGACGCCGTATTCCCGCACACAAGCATAGGCTTGCCTGTGAAAAAGCGATGATGGTCATCCAAATCAAAGAAATGGGGCTGCCCCGGAATACTGCCGTCATAACAGGCGGTTTGCCCGTAATCTTCGCAAATATCCTCCAAATCATCAAGCTTAAAAGCCCTCACTGTCCGCGATGAAAAGGTCGCAAAACCGACTTTTTTCTCAATTTCTTCGTTGCCTAAATTGAGATTGCGGATACTTGTATAACGGAAGTCGGCCCATCCGCATGCCGCCATAAGCCTTCGGAAATCTTCGGTATATAACGCGCCGCCCAAACATTCTCCGCGTAAGACGGGATCGGCCGCCAATGATTTTGGGAGGCGCCGGTCCGCAAAAACGTCCGAAAAGAACAGTTCTCCGCCCGGTTTGAGTACACGGTATATTTCCTTGAACACCTGTTCTTTTGTGGGAGACAGATTGATGACGCAATTGGAGATGACGACGTCAACGCTATTGTCCTCTATGCCCAGCGATTTCAGATCTTCGATATATCCCTGACAGAAGCGGACATTTGACGCCTGAAAGCCGAAACGTTCGCGCTGTTTTTCCTGATATTTCATGGCGGTTTGTATTTGCTCCGTTGTCATATCAACGCCGATTGCGCGTCCCGACTCACCGGCCAATTTGGACGCGATATAGACATCTCTGCCCGTTCCGCAACCCAAATCAAGAACGGTCATTCCTTCCAATAACGGCGGCAAAGGCGACCCGCATCCATAAAATCTGTCCTTTATTTCATCCGCGATCATGGGTAAAATATCTCTGATGGCCGCGGGCGGTTTGTCGATACAGCAGCATGCGCCGGATTTGAGGTCGCTCCTGCTCTGTAATTGCTTACCATAGTACTCTTTTACATTTTCGATGATGTCATCCATAATGCTCTTTCCTTTCTGATTGATTGAAAATTGACTGAAATTCGTTGCTTATTTACTGAAATTTACTGATAATTCAATGTGTCTGAACCTGTTGCGTCATTTTATTTTCGTTCCGGCTGAAACATAAGGGATTCTAAAATTTCAGCGGCGTCTTGAATCATCTTCGGGCAAACGGTTTTTACCCGTTCGCTCGCAATCATTTTATCGCCGCTGATTAAGTCGACCCCCAAAAGTTCCCGGCAAATCGTGGTTTTGTTTTTGGCTTCAAACAGCCGGTTAAATTCACGAACCGTCTCATAGGTTTTTTCTTTGGCCGCTTCATCGTCCGTCATATATTTTCCATACTTCAGCCCAATCAAAAGATACGCTCCCGAAACAGCCCCGCAGGTTTCGCCCAGCCTTCCCATGCCGGCTCCTAAACCGCAGGCGATTTTCAGCGCGGTCTTTTTGTCTAAGCCAAATTCCTCACAATAAGTTGAAAGAATCGCCTGTGAACAATTAAACCCCTCATGAAAACAGGCCATAACATCATCCACTTTGCTTTGTTGTTCCGTTTTGAACACATTCGCATTTTTCGTATCTTCCATTTTGCTTTTCCCCTTTAACAACACGTTTTTGCGGCAGGCGCGATATGTACTATAAATGAAGCTGCTGCCTCGATTTTTTCTTCATTCAAAGTATAGAGCATCCATGCCCCTTCTTTCCGGGAAAAAACCAATTCGGAATCCGTTAAAATTTTCATGTGATAGGAAAGCGTCGGCTGTGTGATGTTGAACTCTTCTAAAAGTTTGCAGGCGCAAAGCTCTGTGCCTGAAAGCATTTTTAATATTTTTAAACGCGTTTCATCGGACAAGGCTTTGAAAATCAAAACGTAATCGGCGGTTGAATAAGTCATCAAACATTTCCTCTTTTGATTTTTTCGATTCTAATTTCGATTCTTGTTTATTTATCTTTTAATTATATTTTTGAAAGATATTTAGATATTTAAATTTGTCGATATAGACATTTATCTATATGGCGGCTCTACGGGCTCTTTTTAAAATCATCAAAAATTTAACGCGTGAGGGAAAGTCGGCGGTGTATGATCCTGAAAGCTCTTTTAATTGCTTTTTTAGAAACTTTAATGTTCTTTCTTTTTTTTGCAATAGTTTATATCTAAAACCGTTTTCTATTTTTCAAGTGAAAAATATGAGTGAAAAATGTCCCATCTGTTACGGCCAGGGTTTCAACATTACGGAAACCGGCCCATGCCCGAAATGCAGCGGCATTGTCGGTACGGGAAAGCCCAAATCCATCAATTTGATGGACCTTTCCGAAAAAAATCTGGAGTCTTTTGTGAGCGGAGTCTGCGATATCTGCGGCGGCTCCGGTATTTATGAAAAGAAAGAAAAATGCCCGGAATGTCGCGGAAAAGGAGAACTCTATCACTGCGCACGCTGCGGAAAAGCAATTCCCTATCTCAATGACAACGGCGAAGAAATCTGCAACGCCTGTCTTTCCTCCGGCTGCGTCCACAAACTGGACAATTCCTGCGATTACAATGACTTGGCAAGCGGCAAACTTTACATCGGCGTCGTCGACGGAACCGTTGAAAATCTCGGCGCTTTCGTCAAACTCAATGACGGTATCAAAGGTCTCCTTCATGAGAAAAACTTTGACAGCGCCTGTTCGTCTCTTTCAAAAGGCGATGAAATCATCGTTCAGCTCAAAAACGTCCACCGTTCCGGCCGCGATGTAAAATTGGATTTGATACCAAAGCGCCCCGGCAAGTATGAATTGATTGAAGTCAGCAAAGAGTTCCCGCTGACATCCATCGGCAACATAACCCCCCGCGATAACGGCAAGACTGTCAAATTCGCCGGCGAGGTTTTACAGGTCAAACAGACCGGCGGGCCGACGATTTTTACAATTTCCGATGAATCGGGACAGGTCCCCTGTGCCGGATTCTCTACAGCCGGACAGCGGTCTTATCCTGAGATTGATTCCGGAATGGCCGTTTCCGCCGTTGGCGAAGTCAACATTCGCGACGATTCTGTTCAGATTGAATTGCTGAATTTGAAACCGCTTCCGGCAGACGAGGCAGCCGTTTTAATCGGCAAGGTAAACGCGGCTGTTGATGAACGCGCGGCGGCGCATGATATTCCTTTCCTTGTCAATAGCGAAGTGCTTGAAAAGCTGAAGCCTGCCATGCTTTCCGCCGCCAAAGAAATCCGAAAAGCGATTTTCAGGTCCCGCCCGATTATTTTAAGACATCACGCCGATGCCGACGGTATTACATCGGCGATTGCGATTGAACGCGCCATCCTGCCGCTCATCCGCGAAACAGGCGGGCCGGACGCCGAATACCGCTTTTACAGACGGTCTCCTTCCAAGGCGCCGTTTTACGAATTGCCGGATGTTGTGAAAGACGTTTCCTATGCCGTTGAAGACGAAATCCGTTTCGGCCAGCCGATGCCTCTGATTGTGATGGTGGACAACGGCTCCACGGAAGAGGATGTGCCGGCGTACAAACATACGCGGGTGTACGGTATGGACGTCGTTGTGATTGACCACCACCATCCCGATGACGTGGCGGACGAGTATCTGATTGCTCACGTCAATCCGTACAAAGTCGGCGGTGACTTTGGTCTCACGGCCGGCATGCTGTGTACGGAAGTGGCCCGTATGATCCGTCCCGAAGTGAGCGATGAGATCGTTCATCTGGCGGCCGTTGCGGGTGTTGGTGACCGCTCTGAGTCTCCCGAATGCGCTCAATACATTGAAATGGTGGCTGACCGCTATCCTTTGGAACATCTCAAAAAGATGGCTCTTTCACTGGATTACGAACAATATTGGCTTAAATTCGGCAGCGGTGTCGGAATTATTGATGACATCTTAGACCTTCGGGACCACGACACGCACCTTCGTCTCATCAATATGCTTTGCGAGCAGGCGGAAAGTATGATCAAAGATCAGCTCGAAGTCTGCCTCCCGAATGTGAAAATGACGGAACTCAAAAATGGCGCGATTCTCCACACAATCGACGTGGAAAAATTCGCCCACAAATTCACATTCCCGCCGCCCGGAAAAACCTCCGGCGAAATCCACGACATCATGTGCAATCAAAAATACCCCGACAAACCTGTCATTACGCTCGGCCTCGGTCCCGACTTTGCCGTCATCCGCTCCAAAAAAGTGCTGATGAACATTCCGCAGATCGTCCGCGAGCTCCGCGAAGAGCTAATCGGCAGCGGCGTCAACGGCGGCGGTCATTTGGTTGTCGGCAGCATCAAATTCGTGGAAGGCGCAGCCGGCCTCGTCATTCCGAAACTGATTGAAAAATTAGAAGAAGCAAATGCCGATGACGGACTGAAAAATTGCGGATACGGATGCTGAAAACGGATTGAAAAATTCGGAGAAGGATACTGAAGGCGGATTGGAAATGAATAGCGTTTGACGCTTCTTTTCAGCCTTTCTGCCCTTCACTTTTTGCCGTGGCTTTTCTGCCCTTCACTTTTTGCCGTGGCTTTTCTACCCTTCACTTTTTGCCGTGACTTTTCTGCCCTTCACTTTTTGCCGTGACTTTTCTGCCCTTCACTTTTTGATAAGCACGGAAATCGTCCGCGTCAAACTCCGGTGTACTCTTTGCTTGTAAACGTTTTCGATTTCAAATCCCGCGTCCGACGCGAAATCCCCGACTTCGATTTCGGAAACAACGACCGCTTTTTTCCCAGGTTTTAAAATCCGGTACATTTCTTTGAAAGATTGGGCATACAATCTCTCCAGAGATTCCGCTTTAATCGCAGCCGAACGCCCGTACGGCGGATCTGTAATGACAGCGTCGGCAATGTTATCCGCCAGCGGTAAACCGCAGGCGTCGCCGGTAAACAAATCATAATCCGGCAAATCGGTACCTAAACAGCGTTCTTCCTTGGACAGCAACCGGCCTGTCGACTTGGAATAACCGCCCATATTGGAGTCGGCGCCGGCAATGATTTTTTCCTGCGCGTCAACCCCAATCACCTTCGCGCCGAGCAGTCCCGCTTCCAACAAAATACCCGCTGTCCCGCAGAACGGGTCAACAGCGATTGTGCCGGCTTGAACCCCCGCGATATTACAGAGAGCGCGGGCAACTCTGGGCATCAGGACCCCCGGATAAAAAAACGGTTTCTTTTGCGGAGACCGAAATTCATAAGCGCCGCGGTCAACGGCCGAAACCAGAAGACCGAAAATCGCCTTATCCGTCAGAGTCAGCCTGAAAACTTTATCCGCGTTTTTAAGAGACGCGCGAAACCCCTGCCGGTAAATGCATCCGCCGACCCGGCCTTCCAAATCAACAGATTTCAAAACAAAATTATCACCGGCCCGCTTTGCCCGGACAACAAAAGTTTCCCCTTCATCCAAATAATCCGCCGCGCGAAACTTTTCAGCCGCGCCCAAAATAGCTTCCTCCGAAACATCCGCAATATCAATAACCTTAGAAATCGAATGCGTCATCGCCAAAACATCCGGCATCTCCTCTTTTAACATTTGAAAAATCTCATCATCGGCAACAGCAGGATCGGGAGACGAAATATCAACAACCAGACAGTTTAGATATGCTTCAAAAACAAAAGTTTCAAGTCCTCTCGACGTCAAAACACTTAAAACTTCGGCGGCGGGAAGTTGAGGATGTTCTCCCGAAAGCTCAAACGCATATAACATGAAAGACAATAACAGAAAATCGGTTATATAATTTATTCCCGAAACAGCCAAAAACGAAAAACCGACAAACGCAAAAATCAAAAAAAGCATTTGAACCGATATGAATCACACAATTCGGTTTTTTTTCATTTTAACCTTTTCCGACCTTAAAAGTTAAAAAAGTTAAAAAAGTTAAAAGTTAAAAAAGTCAAAAAAGAATGTTGCCGTTCGGAATAAAACCTTAAAAAAAGGAAGACGGGGTGCCGCCAGGCACCCCCATGCTATCCGGGGTGCCGAAGGCACCCCAAAAAAGCATAAGGACGCCAAGTAAGAGGAAAAATTGCGACCGAGCGAAGCGAGGAAGCAATTTTTTTTTGTTATGAAATTATAAAGTGAAGTTTGTTTGACTCTTTCGCCATTTTGATTTCTCTGGAAATTCTGCGGCCGGTGGACATATTTTCTTCCACGAGATCGGCATATGGGGAGCCGGAGACATAAAGGTTTGTACCGGCAACGATTCTTGCGGAAATTTCAAAAACTTTAATTTCTAAATTGTCGGTGAACACCGTTTCCAAACAGAAAGGACCAATCATGCCGCCGAATTTTTTCAGCGACTCTTCGACGACGCGGCTGCCGAGTTCGAAGATGAGCGGCAGAAGTGATTCGCGGGCCACAAGCGGCACATTTCCGGTGACAACGTATGTCGGAATAATGCCGGCTTCCATCAACTCTTTCGGAGAGCCGAGGCGGAAAATTTCGTCGGCGTTGGATTCAACGCGGCGGTCCATGCTGAGCATTTCCAAACTGCCCTGGCTGAGCTTGTAGCCGTCCTCTTTAATCGGCGAGTAGAAGTAATGCAAATAGTAGCGGGTTCCCGTAATGAATTTTTGAATCGTGTATGTCTTTGACGCATCGATGTGTTCCAAAAAGTCTTCGTAGGTTTTGGCAATGAAAAAGCCTTTGCCGCCCTGCGCGCCGTCATATTTCACCATGACCGGCCCGTCGATGTCTTTCGGGTCTTCGACAACATCCGGCATATGAATGCCGGCGCCGACAAGCCATTTTCTTTCTTTCCTGCGGTCGGATTCCCACTCCAAAACATCACGGTTTCCGAATGTCGGGAGACCAAGCTCTTCGAATTTTTTGGTTCCCATGTAAGCAATAAAAGAGCCGTGAGGCACAATGATGACGTTTTTGGCTTTCAGCTCCTCGACTTTGTCAAGAAGCTGGTCGTAGCGGTCGAGCACTAAAAATTCGTCCGGCTTAGCCAGCGGAAAAGCATCATAATATTTCGGAGGAGCCCTTAAACAAATCCCGAGCGTCTTAAAACCTTCTTTGCGGGCGCCGTCAAAAATCTGAAGGCTGGAATGCGAACAAATAGTGGCAATCGTGATATTGTTCAAATCATACGAGTCCAAAATGGCGAGGATGTCTTCCTTTCTGTAAATCATAAAAAAATTCCTTTAGCTTTTGCTTTTAAAGGAAGTTATCATATTTAAGATTATTTTAAGATTTTTCGGAGCCTGACGTCTAAAGAAACTTAAAAATGATAAAAAAGGGAAACAGAAAAGTCTGTTTCCGGTAAAAAAACGGTTTTAAAAAATGACACTTTATTCTTCTGCCACGTCCGCAACTTCTTCCGCGGGCGTTTCAAAAGATGCCTCAACCGGAACTGCGGGTTCTTCGGGAACAGCCGCGTTTTCCTCATGGTTTTTCGGAACTCTGCGCTGGGCCGGGGTCTTGACGACTTCGGTCTTTCTGATTTCAACTCTTCTTAAGGGGTAGATGTTCTTGGTCTGTTTGTAAACCATGGAAGAGAGTTTTCCGGTAACGACTTCCTGAATGAGGTCTTCAAAGTCAGATTTGACAGCGCGTCTGACAACGATTCTTGTCATTAAGTTCCGAATGGCTTTAATCTGGCTGGTTCTGGCCCTCTTGACGGTGAAACAGGTCGGTTTGATGGTGACGATGTAGCCGTCCGCGGTTCTGACGGTTAAAACGGCGTCAATTTTTGAGGTCTGTCTTTTCACGATGGAGCGGAGATAGTCGTTTGTCAGGTGGTGGCCGAGGAAGATGGTTTCAGCGACATCGCCGTTGACGCGGACAATTCTGAATCTCATCTTGATGTTGTTCTTGGACATATCGCCGGACATTTCGCCGACTGTCGTTTCAATGATACGGTCTGTCAAAAGCGCCGGGTCGGACGCGAGGGTCTGGCCGACAGTTGCGCGGTTTAAAAATTCCGGCGTGGTAATGGTGTACCATTTCTTTTCCTTCCAGCTGTCCACTTTCTTTTGTTGTTTTCTTGCCATAATTTTTCCTCTGAGTAAGTTGATGATTTTAATGATTTTAATGATTTTAAATTTCGTATATTTTTCAATTAAGTAAAGTCAATTGAAGCCGATGAATAATGAATTCAATAAGCGGGATGATATTTTTTACGAAAAATTGAATAAACCATGATGAAGGACCAAAACGTTTCAGATGACATCAATGATTTGTCTTCTTCAATTTTTAATGTGCTTCTTGTTGAAATTCCGACAGCCACAGCCTTCGCATTCAATACCAAATGAATCGATAGGCACGTCGCTTCAAAGAAGCTGCCCGATTCCGATAAAGGAATCGAAATGTAAGATAAGAATCAGATTTTAGCTGGCAACTTCAAAAGAAACTTTTGATATATAAGGGTATGGTTCAAAGGACAGGGTCATGTTTTCAAAAGAAGGACAGCCCGGCATATTCACCCTTCTTGATTGTGTCGTCCTTTGGGTTTTTATAAAAACGGAATGAAGGGGAAACTTCCCCTTCAGGATTACAAGATTCGGGATTACAAGATTCGGGATTACAAGATTCGGGATTACAAGATTCGGGATTACAAGATTCAGGACGACAAGATTCAGGACGACAAGATTCAGGACGACAAGATTCAGGACGACAAAATCCGGGATTACAAGATCTAGGATTACAAGAACTTGACCTGTTTGGGCATACCGCCGAATCTCTTTTGGATTTCGGGCGGCCATTTTTCGGGGTCGAGGCCGTGCTGTGCCAAAAAGACGGCGGTCCATCTCTCCAAACCGACGCCGGAACAGCCGCTCCAAAGTTTTTCACCGCTTTGGCTTTTGACATTGAATCCGTTCGGATATTTGTCGCCGTTGATGCTCACGTTTTGGAACTCCAGCCATTCGCCTTCCGGGCCGCGGTACGGCAGCGGCGCTTCATAGTCGGTGGTTCCCGTCACTTCGTCGGCGGCAATGCCGGCAATGCCTTCCTGCGCCATGAACCACGGCGTCACCCAAGCTTTGCGCCACTTCAGGTCCAAAAGGTCGTTGAAGATATGCATATACCGCTCATGGAGCTTTTGCGTGATTTCGACAACTTGTTCCTTCGTGCCGAGCCACACCAATTCGATCCGGTGGAATTCGTCCACGCGCTCAATGCCGTGAATGCCGCCGCTTTCATAGCGGTGGGAAGTTCCGGAGCGGTCGAAAATGAGAATCGGCAGGCTTTCTGTCGCAATCGTCTCGCCTTGGAAGAAGCCCCACGCGGGCGGGCATTGAGCATAACACATACCGCCGATTGGGTCGCCGATTTTATCTTTCAGCATTTCAACGGGCACTTCGTGCGTGACTTTGTAGTAGTCTATCACATCTTCCCAATATTCGGGGTCGCGCGTTTTCGGAGGGCAGACATAATAAATTTCGGGATAGATACCTTTCGCGTGACCCGAATGTTTCCAAACATCCCACATGACCATTTTCGGAAAAATCATTTCATCGTATCCGAGAGGCTTTAAGATCTCATCGAAAACGATCTGCTCAAACATACGGAACAGGCGCGTTGTCACGGACCCGTGAATCCACTGGCCGCGGGAGGAACCTCTCTTCAGCCAGCCTTTTTTTAACATATCTTCCGTCGGGTCATTTGTATACAGGAGTTCTTTGTCCCCGCTTTCCCACAGCAGGTTCCAGTGTTCGGCTTTGGCGCCGTAACCGCCCTGCTCCAGTTTGTCTTCAATCAAAGTTAAAATACGGTCGGGAACCTGATTGCGCATTTCGGCTTCACCGACTTCTAATGTCAGAATCAGTTGTCCGTCTTTGAACTCCACGGATTTGACATACGGAATCTTCTTGTTCTTCAAATCGCGGTCGGACGGAACTGTAATTGTAAATGTTTCCGCTTCGATTCCGCGGATTCCGATTTTTTGACTTTTTCCGAGGTTTTCCGCAAGCGCTTTCTTCAAGCGCATCACGGCATCGTGAACGCGGACATAGCGGCCGGAGGTCAGCTCGACATCAATCCAGCTGTCGCCGAGTTCCCACGATTTGATTTTTGCCCCCTCTCCGACGGGCGCGCCTTTTTCCAAGATTCCTTTTTCGGCCTCTGCCATGATTTTTGCAATTTCTTCTCTGCCGGCGGCCGGATCAGCGCTCGTTTTCAAAGAAGCTTTCAGGTAAAACTCCATTTTGTACACCTTTATGATTTATGAAATGAGTAGAAAAGTCCTTATCGGCTATATTAATTTTCTGTTCATCCGCAGCTTATTCTTTGTTGCTTCGGGAAGGCGGCTTATTCTTTGTTGTTTCTTATTTATTGCCGTTTTCGGAATTTGAAGAGGCGGATTCCTGAGTCTTTTGCGACACCTTTTTGACGCGGACAGCGCCGTCCGCATTCATGAGCAAATCGTCGGCCGTCGCTAAAAATGACCCGATTTTTTCCGATGTAATTTGAACCTCGGCATAGCCTTCATAAACGGCCGCTTTCATTCCGTAAAGGTTATCCGGCGCCAAAGATTTGATCAGCTTCTCCGACGATTTTTCTGCTTTTTCAGAATCGGTGTCGTCAATAAATCGAACCGACCCGCTCATTTGAACCGATGGCTGACCGTTTTGCCGGCTTTCCCCCGAATCGGGAGAGAGCTGAAGGCCGATGATTTCATTCAGCTTTTTCATGAAATTTTCGACCGTCTCGGCCCCGGGCGGGAGCAAACCGCCGGACGCGATGTTGTGACCGCCGCCGCTGCCGCCGACATTTTCTGCCGCCTGTTTGATAGCGATTGACAAATCCAATCCTTCTCGGATCAGACTGCGGGTTCCCCGCGCGGATATTCGAATCATGCCGTCATTTTCGTTCAGGCAGACAAACGGTTTTTGCGGGTTCACATAGCGGATATAAGTTGTTGAAATGTTTCCGGCGGAATGCAAATCCTTGCCGTAGATATAAGAAACGTTTTCCATTGACTTTGCCGTTGGCAGAATGACGGCCAGATTTTTGACCAGTGTTTCCTGAATCGTTCTGTAAATCTCAAACATT